>QJWD01000082.1 GCA_003235465.1 Nitrospirota bacterium
ACCGCTCGGGGCTCCGCATCACCGCCTTGGCTTCCTCGACCTGCGAGAGAATGGCGCCGGAAAACTTGATGCCGGGGGCCAGCACGTCGATGAGCACTTTGTCCTTGATGCTGAGCGAGGGCTTGCCGCGCACGGCTTCAAGGCGCTTCTTCATTTTCCCGACCACCTTGGCAACGCGCGCGGGCGCGAGGAAGCGCTCGTAGGAATCGATATTAAAATCCCGTTGCGCCGCCTGCCACCCCATGGAGCGCAGGTAGGCGGTCAGATAGGGGGTGCTCAGGTAGGGCTGCGTGGGATACCACTGAGCGGGAAAAATCAATAACGTTTTCATGATTGAGCCATGATAGCACTTCCAGAAAGATTCCCAAACCCCTTAATAGAGGTTCGCGCCCGCCTGCAAAAAACCTGCGGTGAAGGCTTCGGGAGGCGGAACAAAATCCATTTGACATCAATGATGCTCAACGTATAATCAACAGTTTATAAACACCATGAGCAAGCGGCCCCAGGCCAACACGCCGGGGTTTTTTTCCGCCGCCCCTTGGGCGGCAAAGCCAGCGGGCGGGGGCTCGTTTTTCGTTTTCCGCGCCCCGGGTGAATTGCTTTTCGCCCGGCGCCGGTTAAACCGGGTAGGCGGGGAAAAGGCATCGGGCTTGCCGGGTTTTCTTCTTAATTAGAAGTTGAGGTTTTTAAAATCACGTGATTTCCCATGAAAATATTACATTGTAGAAAGAGCAGGGTTTTGTGGCCGTTTAAAGCGATTGCGGCGTTTCTTTTCCTTACATTTATAGCGGCATACGCCCAGGCGGCGGACAACCCGGGCGCGGTGCCGGCCACCGAGGCCGGGATCTCGCTGGTCGACGGCCTCGCTGTCGACCGGCAGGGTAATATCTACATCGCCATTCGTGATCACAACATCGTCAACCGCATCGACCCGAAAGGCATGATGACGCGCGTCGCCGGCTCCGGCGAGTCGGGGTTCGAGGGCGACGGCGGCCCGGCGTTGGAGGCGAAGCTCAAGATGCCCGCGGGCCTCGCGCTGGATGAAGACGGCAACCTCTATATCGCCGACAGGGAAAACCACCGCATCCGCCGGGTGGACGGCAAGGGCAGGATCACAACCGTTGCAGGAACCGGCACAGCCGGCTTTAGCGGCGACGGCGGCCCGGCGGTGGAGGCGAGCCTCAACCTGCCCTCCGGCCTCGCGTTCGACTCCAAGGGCAACCTCTACATCGCCGACCGCTCCAACGACCGCATCCGCCGGGTGAACAAGAAGGGCGTCATCGAAACCTTCGCCGGCAACGGCGGCGACGGCTACCGTGGCGACGCGGGCCCGGCCACCGAGGCC
This sequence comes from Nitrospirota bacterium, assembly GCA_003235465.1. The sequence continues at coordinate 1,346 of QJWD01000082.1, forward strand.
GAGCTTTCGAAGCCCTTTGGCATCGCCTTCGACAACAAGGACAACCTGTACATCGCCGACCGCGGCAACAACCGCGTGCGCAAGGTGAGCCCGAAAGGCGTCATAACCACCCTGGCGGGAGACGGCGGTTTCTTTTTCATGGGCGACAACGGCCCCGCCTACCGCGCAAGCGTTGCCGGGCCAACGGGCGTCGCCGCCGACAGCGAAGGCAACGTCTACATCGCCGACAGGAACAACAACCGCATCCGCGTCGTCGATTCCCAGGGCATGATCCGCACCGTGGTCGGCACCGGCCAGCAAAGCTATAATGGCGACTCGGAGCTCGCGCGCGACACCAACCTGCATCTGCCGTTCGGCGTCAGCCTCGACCGCGAGGGCCGGCTGCTCATCATCGACCGCTCGCATTACCGCATTCGCCGGGTGGACCTCGCCCAGGGCAAAGTCGAAACCGCCGCCGGCAACGGCGTCAAGCAATTTGCGGGCGACGGCGGCCCCGCCACCGGCGCCAAGCTGAGCTTTCCGCACGGCATGATGGTGGACAAACACGACAACCTGATTTTCTCCGACAAGGCGCATTTCCGCATCCGCAAGATCTCGCCCGACGGCATCATCCAGACCATCGCCGGCACTGGCGACCGGGGCAACATCGGCGACGGGGGGCCGGCGCTCGAAGCGTCGCTCTACAGCGTCACCATGCTGGCCGAGAACAGCAAGGGGGAGATCTATTTCCTCAGCCCGAGCGGTTTTGTCAGCCTCATCCGCAAGATCACCCCCGACGGCATCGTCCATCACTTCCTGGACACCGGCGAGGAGAAGTACCAGAAAGCTATCCTCGCTTCGAAGGCCGGCCTGTCGATGAAGAGCGACATCGTTCCCATCACCAATTTCGCCGACCTGGTGATCGACCAGAAAGATAACCTGTACATCACCGACCGCCTGAATCACCAGGTCCGCAAGGTGGACCCCGCGGGCAACATCGTCACCATCGCCGGCACCGGCGATTCCGATTACCTGGGTGACGGTGGCCCGGCCAGCGAGGCCGCCTTCCGCGACCCGCAGGCGCTGGCAATGGATCAGGCCGGCAACCTTTACGTCTCCGACGCGGCCAACAACCGCATTCGAAAAATCGATACCAAGGGCATCATCACCACCATCGCCGGCAACGGCAACCACGAAGACACGGGCGATGGCGGCCCGGCCCTGGAAGCGGGCATCCGCTCCATGGACTTCCTGCAGATTAGCCCGGCGGGGGAACTCCACATCGTGGAATCGAACACCCACCGCATCCGCAAGATCGCCAAGGACCGAACCATCTCCACCGTGGCGGGGCGCGGCGTGCAGGGCTACTTCGGCGACGACGGCCCCGCCGACAAAGCCATGCTGAAAAACCCGGCGGCCATCGCGTTCGATTCCAAGGGCAACATGTTCATATCCGATCTGGGCAACAACCGCATTCGCAAGGTCGACGCCAAGGGCATCATCACCACCTATGCCGGCTCGGGAACGTACGGGTGGGCGAGCGACGGCGAAACCGTCGAGATTTATTTTCAGAATTTTCCTTAAATCGGGACCCGGAGGGATCCCATAAAAAATCGTGGAGAGCGTTCAATGTTCCGATTCATCCCCATCCTGACCCTGCTGGTTATTTTCATTACCCCGGTTTCCGCCCTGGCGGAACCCAGCGACCTTGCGAAGACCAAGGTGTTCTCAGAAATTCTGCTCAAGGTGGATAAGCTGGTGTGCAACGAGCCGGAGAAGATCATCGATTTTTACCTGCCGGAAAAAAGCCTCGTGCTGCTCGTGGATGACAAGCGCGGCCTGCTGAAAAACCGCATCGCGGGCTACCGCGCCATGATGTCCGAGTTCAGGGGCCTCAAATGCAATTCACAGCGAAAAGTATTGTCCGGAAAAGTTGGCAAGGAGGTCGGCTACCTTCTCGCCGACGAGATCAGCAGCATCGTCTCGGACAACACCGACAACGAGGAGAGGCAGCACAGCGTGTGCAGTTACGTCTTCAGCATGGAGGATAACGGATGGCGAATTGCTCTCGAGCACTGCTCCACCCTGCCCGATTACAGCATCCGCCCGGGCGACGATGCGCTGTACTATTTTCACAACCCCGTTTACTGATTCACCGGCGCTCCTGTAACCATGCGGGACGCTGACGCCACCGCCCTCGGCGCCACGCCCGATGCCGGTGGCGTGCGCTTCGCCCTGTTCAGCCAGAACGCCACCCGGGTGGAGCTTTGCCTGTTCGATGACGAAGCGTCAACCAGGGAGGCGAGCCGCGTTCAACTCACCCGCGGCGAAGGGCACATCTGGTCGGCCTACGTCGAGGGGCTTGGCCCCGGCGCGCTGTACGGTTACCGCGTCCACGGCCCCTACGCCCCCGAAGCCGGGCACCGCTTCAACCCCGCCAAGCTGCTCGCCGACCCCTACGCCAGGCTGATCGCGCGCCCGGCCAGCGCCGATCAGGCGATGTTCTCCTACCCGCTCGGCGGTTCCGACCTCGATATCGACACCCGGGACAACGCCCACATCGCGCCCCTGTCCGTGGTCGCCGCTTCCGATTTCGACTGGCAGGGCGACCGCCCGCCCGCCATCCCCTGGGAAGAGACGGTGATCTACGAAACCCACGTCAAGGGGTTCACCGCGCTTCACCCCGGCGTGCCGCCCGCCCTTCGCGGCACATACCTGGGCCTCGCCTCGCCCGCCGCCACCCAACACCTGCTAAGTCTCGGCGTCACGGCGGTGGAGCTCATGCCCGTGCACCACCATTACGACGAGCACCACCTGCTGAAAAAGGGGCTCTCCAATTACTGGGGCTACAACACCCTGTCCTTCTTCGCGCCGGACGCGCGCTTTTGTTCCGCCGGAGGGTGCGCGATCGTCGAATTCAAGAGCATGGTGCGCGCCCTGCACCGGGCGGGCATCGAAGTGATCCTCGACGTGGTTTACAACCACACCGCCGAGGGCAATCACCT
>QJWD01000113.1 GCA_003235465.1 Nitrospirota bacterium
CTGCACGTGACCCTGGGCGGGCCCATCTTCAGCGTCAACGCCGGCCAGCTCGCCGGCCACCCGGAATTTTTCGACACCTTCGCCGACAGCATCGTCACTTTCGAAGGCGAGGAACCGCTGCACCGCCTGCTTTCGGCGCTAAGGGACGGCGCGCCGCTCGCCGGGGTGCCGAACCTCCTGTACCGGGACGAGGGCGGCGTCCACCAGAATTCCGAGCGCGTCGAACTGCGCTTCGAGGAATTGCCGCCTCCCGTGTTCGACGAGCTGCCGATGGACCTGTATCTCTCGCCCTACCCCATTTTGCCGGTGCTGCAAAGCCGCGGCTGCTACTGGGGCAAGTGCACTTTCTGCACGCACAGTTTCATCTACGGGCATCGTTACGGCAAGCAGCGGACCCGGCAGATGGTCGACGAGCTCGCCGCCCTGTCGGAAAAATACGGCACCCGCTACTTCACCTATTCCGACGAAGCGGTCTCGCCGCATTCGCTGAACGACGTCTCCGAGGAAATCGTCTCGCGCGGCCTCGACATCCGCTCGCTCGCTCTCCTCAAGTTCGAGAAGGTGATGGACGAGGCGCTGTTCGGCAAAATGAAGGACGCCGGCTTCATCTTCCTCATGTTCGGGCTGGAGAGTGCCAACGACCGCGTCCTCGCACTCATCGACAAGGGCACGACGAAAGAGATCGAACGCGAGGTGCTGAAGAAGAGCAGCGACGCCGGCATCTGGAACCACGCCTTTCTGTTTTTCGGCTTTCCCACCGAAACGCGCGAGGAAGCCCAGGAGACGATGGATTTTCTTAAAGACAACCTCGACTCGATCCACTCCTTCGGGCCCGGGGTGTTCCTGCTCAACCGCGATTCGAGCTGCTACCAGTACCCGGAGAAATACTCCATTTCAAAAATCGTGCAGGACCCGGAGGCGAACATCGCCATGAACCTCGACTTCGTCGCCGATGAAGGCATGAGCCGCGAGGAAGCGGTGGAGATGAACGCGCGCTGCATTCGCATGGGCGAGGAAAACTTCCCCACGCTCAACCTCTGGGGCACGCTGCCGCGCGAGCATTTCCTGCTCTACCTGGACCACTTCGGCAAGGACGAGCTTGCGGGAAAAAAGAACGCCCGGGGGAGGGAAAAATCCCTCTGCCAGGCAGGCTAACGCAGGGAGGCCCGACCGCCATGAAAACACTTCTGCTCTTTCCGCCCGACTGGCTGCCATCGGAGCCGTACCTGAGCCTGCCCTCGCTTGCCGCGGTGGCGCGGCCGGCGGGGCACGAGGTGGTGCAGAAGGACATCAACGTCGAGATGTACGACCTGTTCTTCAGCGCGCCGTTCCTCAAGCACGTCGAGGGCCGCATCGGGCACGAGGTCAGGCACCTTCGTCATGTGGCGCGCGGCCGCGCCCTGAACGCCGAGGAAAGCGCTCTGCTCAACCAGCTCACCGCCTTAACCCCGGAACAGCTCGGCCGCCTGGCGAAAGACGTGGTCGAAGCCAAGGCCATCCTGAGAAGCGAAGCGTTCTACGACATCGACCGGCTGGAATGGGCGACCGCCTGCCTGCACGAGACGATGGCGGTGATCTCCCTCGGCTACTACCCGGCGCAGATCTGCTTTCCGCCGGTGGAAACCGACCTCGCCTACAAGCCCTTCATGACGAGCGAGGTCATCGAATCCCTGGACGACGAGCAGATCAACATCTACCGCGATGTCTTTCGCATGCTCGTCGCCCCCGTTATCGAGAAGGAGCGGCCCGGGGTCGTCGGCATCAGCGTGGTGCAGCAGAAGCAGCTCATCCCCACGTTCACCTTCTGCAAGATGATCAAGGAGAGTTTTCCCGATATTCACATCACGCTCGGCGGCAACATCATAACGAGGCTGCGCGACAACCTGAAGGAAAACCGCGACCTCTTTCAGTATTACGACAGCGCCGTGATTTACGAGGGCGAGCACGCCTTTGTCAAACTCCTGGACGCGCTCGATGCAGACGGGGGGGATCTGTCCGGCCTCCCCAACCTGATTTACAAGGACGAGGCGGGCCTGCACATGAGCCGCGAGGTTTCGAGCGAAAACCTGGCCGAGCTGCCGCCGCCGGATTTCGACGGCCTGCCGCTGGATAAATATTTCGTGCCGGAACTCATCCTGCCCTACCTGGCCACGCGCGGCTGCTACTGGGGCCGCTGCACCTTCTGCGATCATTTCCAGGGGTACGTGGAGGGCTTCCGCACCAAACAGGTGGACCACATCGTCCGCGAAATCGATTTCCTCAAGAACAAGTACAAGACGCGCTTCTTTCATTTCACCGACGAGTCCTACCCGCCCGCGCTGTTCAGGAAACTCTCGCAGGCGCTCATCGAAACCCGGGCGGACATCGTCTGGACGACGCACATGCGCTTCGAGGAAACCCTGCTCGACGAAAAGGTCTGGCAAGACGCCCAGGCCTCGGGCTGCCGCTATCTGCATTTCGGCTACGAGTCGGGCAACCAGCGCGTGCTCAGACTGATGGACAAGGCGACGGAGCTGCCCGCCATCGAGACCAACCTGCGCATGGCCTCTCAGGCGGGCATCTGGAACCACATCATGGGCTTCTTCGGCTTCCCCGGCGAAACCGGGGAGGAAGCGGAGGACTCGAAGCGCTTCGTCGAGAAGAACAAGGCGCACATCCATTCGCTGGGCTTCATGACCTTCGTGCTCGGCAAGTTCAGCCCGGTGGCCTTCGAGCCGGAGAAGTACGGCCTCTCCTACTACAAGAACCCGGAGTGGGACCTGGCGCTCGACTATTACTTCACCGTCGACAAGGGGCTCAGCATTCAGGACGCCCTCGAAGTGTTTGACGAGTTCGAGAAGAACCACGACGCCAAGTGGGACCTGCGCACCTGCGTGCGAGAATACATCTTCCTCTACATCGAGAGGTTCGGCACCAACAACCTGCCGCAACTGCAAATGCGGCCGGACCAGCGCTCGGACATGCACTCGAGCCCCGTCGGCATGGTGTAACCCTCCCCCTCTTTCCCCGGCAAGCCAGGCGAAGCACACAGCCTCTTATCTTACCCACCGGGTTTTTCTTTTGCACAAAGCAAGCCCGCGGCACCTAGGCAACGGTGGATCAAAATCCGTGAAAGGTCAGCCGCGCGGGTTGAAATGCGCCCACAGGGCAAGCATCACCGAAAGCAGCAGGGACGGCAGGATGAAAAACAGGTCGTGGCGCGGGGCCGGGGGGCCGGGGGGGACGATCTCCCACAAAAGCCAGCAGCAAAGGGCAAGCGCCGGCGCCGGGAAACTCAGGAACTTGAGCCGCCTCTCTTTTGGCCACAGCCAGCAGAAAAACCCGATGGGCGCAAGAAGGATGAGCGGCAGGAGGAACGCCTCGTTCAGCCTGAAGGGGCGGGCGGCTTTCGGTTCGCTGTTGAGGCCCTCCGCCAGCTGCCGGTTGAGGGTCTGGTGGCGTTCGCAGCTCGGCTCGGAAAGCGGCCGGCCGCGCTCGCAGTCGAGGCGAAAAATCTCAAGCGCCTCCTCGTAATGACGCAGGGTTTGCAGGTTGCTCGCCAGGTGATAACAGGGGCCGTAGTCGTCGGCGTCGGGCGGGATGAAATCCTCCCGGCACAAACGCTCCAGGTGGCGGCGGCCCTCTTCGTGGGCGCCGATCTTGAGGTACTCCTTACCGAGGTAGAAGCAGAGCGTATCATTGCCGGCCTGGCAACGGCCTTCGAGGGGGGCGGCTTCGGTTTCCAGGCGGCCCAGTTCCTTCGCCAGCGACAGGAAAGGGGTGCAGGCGCGCAGGTGGCCGGGGTGGTTCTCGCAGGCGAGGCGGTAGTATTCTAGCGCCCGCTCGTTGCGGCCCGCCTTCTGCTCCTCCAGGCCAATGGCGATGCAGTACACCGTCGCCCCCTGCAGACAGGCGGCGCGGTAGGCCTCGGGATCGGCTTTTTCCTCGGAGTGGGAGGGCGAACCCCAGGCAAAAAGCAGGATCAACAAAGCAACAGCGGTGCACCGGGGGAACATTAACGGGCGGTCTTGGGCCGGATTTCCCTGAGGTTGCGTATGATCTGCTCGTTGCATTGCGGACAAAGGTAGCCGACGCCGGAAAAAATCCAGCATTCGTCTTCCACCCAGAAGCGGGCGTCCTCCTCATCCTCGCAATACTCGCCGTGACCCGCGCAGTTGGCCGCCATTTTAATCTGGCAGGGAACGGCCACTTCGCCCTTCTCGTTCTTCAGGTAAACCAGGTCGTCCGCCATCGTCCTTCCCTTCTTTTGGTTATTTGAGGTGCTCCCCG
>QJWD01000353.1 GCA_003235465.1 Nitrospirota bacterium
TGAATGGTCTTCAAATTAATTGACATTGGCCGCCGCTTCAAGTTATTTTTAAAGGGAACGATCCCCGATCTCACTGAAAACGCATTTCTTCGGCTGCTTAAAGGGGCCTTGCCATGAGCGAAAACGATATTCGCGTTGAAAACATCGATCACCCGTACGCGCGCGAAAACGGCGTGGAATGGGCTCCCGAGGCGTGGGACCGGGTCAAGCAGGCGCCGGAGTTCGTGCGCCCCGGCATCCGCAAGCTGATGGTGCAGCGCGCGCTCAAGCGCGGCTACAAGCGCATCACCTCGGATTTTCTCACCGAGATCCGCAACGAATCCATGATGCTCGTCTCCAAGCGCGTCAAGCAGTTCGGTTTCGAGGAGTTGTCGATGGGCGCGTTCGACCAGGCGAAGGAAAAGATGAAGGAAAGCCCGAGGAAGGTCGAGGTGATCGAGGAGATTCAGGATTTCCTCGCCATGCGCACCGAAAAGAAGGACGACATCATTGAGAAGTTCAAGAACTACATGGATGTCGCGCCGACCATGGGCATGCCCTGGAGCAAGGAAGCCCTGGAGAAAATGGAAAAGGTGCCGCCGTTCGTTCTCGGCATGGCCAAGCAGACCATCGAAGGCCGGGCGCGTCAGCGCGGCGACAAGATGATCACCCCCGACATCATCGACGAGGTGTTCACCAACATCATGCCCGCCTCGGCCAAGGAGGCCATGGGCATGGAGGTCACCGAGGAGGACCTGAAGCGCGACGAGACGATCGAGCAGGAAAAGGAAGCCGCCCCGGAACTCGGCATGGAATGGCACCCCGAGGCGCTGGACAAGGTCCGCCGCATTCCCATTCCCTTCATTCGCGACATGGCGATCAAACGCATCGAGCAGGAAGTTGCCAAGGAGGGGAAGAGCCTCGTTACCCCCGAACTGTTTCAGAAATACCGCTTCACCTTCTAGGCTGCCCGCCGGGCGTCATTTCAACCGCTGTTTTCCCTCGAAGGCGATGCTTTCGCCCGGTTTCATCTCGACAAATTCGATGCCCATCGCCCGCACCTGGCCGCCGAACTCCGCCGCGCTCTGGTTGAGCACGGGAAAGGTGCCGAAGTGGTGCGGCACGGCGATTTTCGCGCCCACCGTTTTCGCCGCGCGCGCGGCCATCGCCGGTTCCATGCCGAAATGGCCGCCGATGTTGATGAGCGCGATGTCGGGGGTGTGCTCCTCGCCGATCAGCCGCATGTCGGAAAAAAACGCGGTGTCGCCGCTGTGGTAGATCGTCGGCCCCCCGTCGATCTTCAGCACGATGCCGGTGGGGTTGCCGCCGTAGACGATGTCCGGCTGGCCGCTTCCGGCGTGGGGGTTCTTCATGCCGCTCGAATGCACGGCGGGGGTGAGGGCGACCCGCACCTCGCCATCGGCGATGACGATCTCGCCGCCGATGTTCATGAGCGTGTCGTGGCCCATCTGCTTCTCGGGGTAGCCGAGCAATTTGGCCATGTTGGCGCCGAGTTCGAAATTCGTCACCAGGCGGGCGCCGGTTTTTTTGGCCAGCGCCACCGCGTCGCCCACGTGATCGAAATGGCCGTGGGTGATGAGGATGTAATCGAGGCGCTTGACCTCATCCAGGGGTTTCTTGCCCTTCCTGGCGTTTGGGTTCACGGGGTTTTTGAGCCAGGGGTCGATCATCAGCACATTCCCCCGTGGCGTCACCACCTCGAAGGCGGCGTGGCCGTGCCAGGTGAGGGTGGTGGTTCCGGCGGCGGCGAGACCGGGCGCGAGGAACAATAGAAACAGAATCAGTACGCGGTACGGTTTGCCCATGCTTTGCCTCCAGGTTTTTCCGGGCTCCCTGGCCCAGCTCTTGCTCACAGGCCGGTGGGGAAATCCAGAAACACGCTTTCGATGTCGAACTTGTCCTTCAGGTAGCGGCCCACGGCGCGCACGCCGCCGGTTTCCGTCGCGTAATGGCCGGCGAGCAGGAACACGCAGCCGCCCTCCAAGGCCTCGTGGAAATGGTGGTTGGCGCCCTCGCCGGTGATGTAGGCGTCCAAGCGCTGGTCGATGGCCTGTTTCAGCATGTCGCCCGCGCCGCCGGTGACCACGCCCACCGTGTTCACCACCCCCTCGCCGATGACGCGCACGGGAGAGCCGAGGCCCGCCTGTAGCCTGCCGCAAAGCGCCTCGGCGGAGATGCCCCCGACCTGGCCCTTCAGGCCGATGAGTTCCCCCTCGTATTCGCCGAACGGCTCGAGGGACTTAAGGCCGATGAGATCGGCGAGCGCGCGGTTGTTGCCGAGCACCGGGTGCATGTCGAGAGGGACGTGGGCGGAGTACAGGCCCATGTTCGCGCCCAGCATCGCGGCGAGCTTCTGGTAATGCGCGCCGCGCACCGGCATGAGGCCGCCCCAGAACAGCCCATGGTGCACGAACATCATGTTACACTCCTGGGCGATGGCCATGTCGATGGTGGCCTGGCAGGCGTCCACCGCGAGGCCGATTTTTCGGATCTCGCCGGTGTTCTCGACCTGCAGGCCGTTGACCGCCCGGGAGCTGTCCTTGATGCCGTTGATGTTCAGCAGGTTGTCGAGATAATGACTCAGTTGTAGAATATCCATGCCTGGATTATAACGGAGAATGACGCTGGGAGAAAATGACCAATTTCATCCTTAGGAACATCGGCCAGCGCCTCGTCCTCCTGGTCTTCATATCGATCATCTCCCACGCCATCGTGCACCTGGCGCCGGGCGAGCCGAGCCTCGTCGACCCGTCGAACCCGATGATGAAAGCGGAGGACGTCCAACGCATCCGCGCCGCCTTTCATCTCGACGATCCGATCCACCTGCAATACGCCTACTGGATCCGGGACCTGTTCACCGGCGAGCTCAAGTCCTTCAAGGACAGCCAGCCGGTGCTGCCGAAAATCTGGGACCGGTTCCTCAATTCGCTGCCGCTGTTTCTCATCGGCACCCTCGTCACCTGGTGCCTCGCGTTTCCCTTCGGCATTCAGGCGGCGCTCCATCGCGGCTCGCTGTTCGACCGGGCGGGGACGTTCATGTCCTACGCCCTCATCTCCATTCCCGGATTTTTCCTGTCGCTGATCATCATCATCCTCGTGGTCAAGACGTTCGACGTCCCGGTGATCGGCATGCGCACCTTCGGCCTCGAGGACGCGCCGCTGTTTTTCAGCTCCATGGATCGCCTCTGGCACCTGACGATTCCCTCGCTCATGTCCGCGGTGATGGGGGTGGCGGTGCTTTCCCGTTACGTCCGCTCGCAGATGCTGGAAGTCATCCATCAGGACTACATCCGCACCGCGCGCGCCAAGGGCCTGCCCGAGGACGTGGTCATCTACCGCCACGGTTTGAGAAACGCGCTTTTGCCCTTCATCACCATGTTCGGGCTGACGCTGCCGGGGCTGATCGGCGGGTCGGTCATCTTCGAGACGATCTTCGCGTGGCCCGGCATGGGCCGCCTGGGCTACGAAGCCATCCTCGGGCGCGATTTTCCCGTCATCATGACGCTCAATTTCATCACCGCGATCCTGGTGCTTCTGGGAACGCTGTTGTCGGACATCCTGTACGCGGTGGTGGACCCGCGCATCAAGTTCTAGGAAACGGCCCATGCCAGAGACGACGACCCAAAGCCCCGACGCGCTGCCCCCGGCAACCGGCCTGTTTGCCGAGCGCTGGCGCGTGCTCAGGAAAAACCGCATGGCCTACCTGAGCTTCTGGTTCTTGCTCGCCCTGTTCCTCCTGGCCATCGCCGGCAAGGTGCTCACCGAATGGGTGGTGGTGTTCAACCCCGAGACGGTGAGGCTGTCGGAAACCTTTTTGCCGCCGCTCACCCCCTTCGCAAGCGATCTCATCCCGCCTAAGGACGCGCCGGCGTTCGGCATCTACCTCCTCGGCACCGATGAGCTGGGGCGCGACGTGTTCGCGCGCATGCTGGAGGGAACGTTCGTTTCGCTCATGGTCGGCTTCGTCGCCGTCGGCATCTCGTTCACCGTCGGCATCATCATGGGAGGGCTGGCGGGGTTTTACGGCCGCGTGCGTCTCGGGTTCATCAGCGTGGATTCCCTCATCATGCGCCTGGTCGACATCCTGCTCTGCTTCCCCACCTTTTTTCTCATCCTCACCGTGGTGGCGCTCCTGCCGCCGAGCATCTACAACATCATGATCGTTATCGGGCTCACCAGCTGGATGGGCACCGCCCGCTTCGTGCGCGCCGAATTCCTTTCGCTCAGGGACCAGGATTTCGTCACCGCGGCGCGCGCGCAGGCGATTC
>QJWD01000213.1 GCA_003235465.1 Nitrospirota bacterium
ACATCTATTTTCGCGGCGAGTTTTACGACCTGGCGCAAATCATGGAACGGGCGCTGGAGGAGGCTTACAAGAAGGGCTACCTGGGGAAAAACATCCTGGGCCGCGGCTTCAACCTCGACATCCACACCCACCTGGGCGCGGGCGCTTACATCTGCGGCGAGGAATCGGCGCTGCTCAACTCGCTCGAGGGGCGGCGCGGCGAGCCGCGCATGAAGCCGCCGTTCCCGGCGGTGGAGGGCCTGTACGCCAAGCCGACGGTCATCAACAATGTCGAGACGCTGTGCGCGGTGCCTTACATCATCGGCGAGGGTCCGGAAAAGTACGCCGCCCTCGGAACCGAGAAGAGCAAGGGCACCAAGCTCGTGAGCGTGTCCGGCCACGTCAAGAAGCCGGGCAATTACGAGGTGGTGCTCGGCACGCCGACCCGGGAAATCATCTACGGCATGGCGGGGGGCATCCGCGACGACAACGACCTGAAGGCGTTCATCCCCGGCGGCTCGTCGGTGCCGATGCTGCCGGCGAGCCTGGTGGACACGCCGTACGATTACGAAGGTCTGCAGGCCGCGGGCACCATGCTCGGCTCCGGCGCGCTCATCGTCCTCGACCACACGGTGAACGTGGTGGAGGCGACGCACCGGCTGGTCAGCTTTTACATGCACGAATCCTGCGGCAAGTGCACGCCGTGCCGGGAGGGAACGCGCTGGCTGTGGCAGATCCTCTCGCGCATCATGAAAGGGCAGGGCGATGGCGACCCGGTCGGAAAACTGAACGACATTTGCGACAACATGAGCTTCAAGTGTTTCTGCCCCCTGGGCGATGCGGCCATTGCTCCGGTGATCAGCGGCATCAAGCACTTCAGGGCGGATTATGAAGAATACCTGCAAAAAGCGGCGAGCGCCGCGGGATAACCCATGTCCAACGAAACCGTCACCCTGACCATCGACGACAAGACCGTCACCGTGCCGCGCGGCACCAAGGTGGTGGACGCGGCGAAGACCGTGGGCATCGAGATCCCCGTGTTCTGCTATCACGAGAAGCTCGGCCCCTTCGGCTGCTGCCGCATGTGCCTGGTCGAAGTCGAGAAAATGCCGAAGATGGCCACCGCCTGCACCCTCGACGTCGGCCCCGACATGGTGGTCAAAACCAACACCGACAAGGTGGAGAAGGCGCAGAAGGGGGTGCTCGAGTTCACCCTGCTGAACCACCCGCTCGACTGCCCGGTGTGCGACAAGGGCGGCGAATGCCCGCTGCAGGACAACACCTTCAAGTTCGGCCCACCGGAAACCCGCATGGAGTTCGACCGCGCCCACAACCTGAAGGCGGCGCCGCTCAGCCCCGTCATCACCCTGGACCGCGAGCGCTGCATCGCCTGCCAGCGCTGCACGCGCTACAGCGACATCATCGAGGGCGAGCGCGCTCTCGTCATGCTTAACCGCGGTTTCCATAACGAGATCGGCACGTTCAATAATGAACCCTACGCCACCCGCACCTCGGGCAACGTGATCGACCTGTGCCCCGTCGGCGCGCTGACCAACAGCCAGTTCCGCTTCAAGGCGCGCACCTGGGACCTCACGAATTCGGAAACCCTGTGCTCGCACTGCGGCGTCAACTGCAACATGACGCTGGGCACGCGCACCAACAAGTTCATGCGCATCCAGAGCCGCGCCAACGACCTCGTCGACGACGGCTGGATCTGCGACAAGGGGCGCTGGGGCTACGATTTCCTCGAGAGCAAGAACCGGCTTGGCATGAACAAGTCCAAACTGAGCGGCGAGTGGAAAGAAATGAGCTCGAAAGAGGCGGCGGCGCACGTGGCGGAGGCGTTCAAGAAAATTGCCGACGAGCACGGGCCAGAGAGCGTCGGCTTCATCGGCTCGCCCTACGGCAGCAACGAGGAGCTTTACCTGTACCAGAAGCTGTTCCGCTTGGGGTTCGGCACCAACAACATCGACCACAAGACGCACCCCGGTTCACCGGGGCTGCCCGTCGCCCATCACGACCTGATCGATATCGAAACCTCAAGCCTGGTGCTGCTCATCGCGTCCGACCCGGCGGAGGAGTTGCCCATCCTCGAGCTTCGGCTCAAAAAGGCGGCGGTTTACGGCGGCGTGAAGCTCGCGCTCCTGAACGACCAGGCGACCTCCATCGACCGGCACGCAAGCGTGGCCGGCCGTTACAACGTCGGCGCTCTTGGCCAGGTGTGCGAGGCGCTGGTGAACGAACTTTCGGGAAGCCAGGCCGCCGCCGACCTTGAAGCCCTGGCCGGCGTCAGGCCCGACACGCTCAAAGCGTTAGCGGGCCTCATTAAGGCGAGCGGCAAGGTGACGGTAGTGTTCAACCCCGCGCCGCTCTCGCACGCGGCTTACCAGGCGGTCAACACCTTGCTCGCGGCGATGGGTTCGCTCGCCGACGTGACCGTGGGCGCCATTCCGGCCGCGCCCTACACCAACGCCACCGGCGCGCTCGACATGGGCGCGCTGCCGGACTATTATCCCGGCGGTGTGGCGATAGCAAGCGGTGAGGAAGCCATCCAGGCGGCGTGGGGCGAAAACGCGCCCGGCAAGCCGGGGCTTGGCGCGATGCAGATGATCGAACAGGCGGAGAAGGGCACGCTCAAGGCGCTACTCATCCACCGCGCCAACCCGCTTGCGGAGTTTCCCGGTGGCGCGCGGCTCAAGGCGGCGCTTGCAAAACTCGACGTCCTCGTGGTGCACGACATCATGCAGACCGAAACCTCGCGCCTTGCTAACGTGCAGCTCATCTCCAACGGCCCGGGCTACGACGAAGGAACCACCACCAATATCGGCGGCCGCGTCCAGTTGCGGCGGGGCGGTCTTAAGACCGCCAACGCGCCGGACTGGAAGCTCATCGCCATGATGATAAGGAACCTCGACGAAAACGCGCCGGACTACGCAAGCGCCCTCGCCGTCACGGCGGAGATCGCGGAAAAAGTCCCCGGTTATGGCGAGGTCACGCGCGCCGCGCTTAAAAAAGAAGGCAAAACCCGTTCGTCCTCCGCGTCGGCCCCGGCTTCGGCCGCCGCCCCGGAGGGGCGAAACCGGGCCGGGCTCAGGCTTCGCATCGCCCACCGGCTGTTCCAGCAGGACGCCCTGCTCGATCCGGAATCGCAGCTTTCGCACCAGTTCGAGGCGGCCACCGCTCATCTCAACGAAGCCGACGCGAAAAAACTCGGTATCGCAAGCGGCGACACCGTGGTGCTCGCGGCGGAGGGAAGCGAGGTGCGCGCCGAGGCCGTGGTGTCGAACCGCGTGAACGCGGGTGGCGTGCTGGTACCGAAGGTGTCCGACGAGCAGGGGCTTTTGGCCCTCGCCGGAAAATCGGGCGCGGTGCAGTTGAAAAAGGCATGAGAGCCGTGAAGGGGGAGCGAGCGTTTTGAGCGAATTTATCGATCAGGTCCTCGAGTTCATCGACCCGCTGTTCGAGCCGGCGTTCATGATCGGCAGCGTCAAGGCGGTGGTCATCGCCCTTGCGCTGCTTGGCGTGGTGCCGCCCTTGGTGTGGCTCGAGCGCAGGCTGATGGGCCGCTTTCAGGTGCGCCTGGGGCCGAACCGCGTAGGCCCCCTGGGCCTCGGTCAGCCGTTCGCGGATTCGATCAAGCTGCTGTTCAAGGAATCGATCATCCAGAGTTCGGCGGACAAGTTTCTCTATCATCTCGCGCCGGCGGTGGTGGTGTTCACGGCCATCCTGGCGTTCGCCGTTATCCCCTTTGGCGAACCGGTGACGGTGTTCGGTTACGAGATCGGCCTGTGGGGCGCCAACATCAACTCCGGCATCCTTTTTATTTTCGCGATCTCGGGCATGGGGATCTACGGCATGGTGCTGGCGGGCCTGTCGTCGAACAGCAAGTATTCGCTGATGGGGGGCTTGCGCTCCTCGGCGCAGATGATCAGCTATGAGCTGACGCTCGGCCTTTCGGCGCTCAGCGTCATCGTCATGACCGGCTCGCTCAACCTGATCGACCTGGTGGATAACCAGGCGACGGCGCCCTACATTTTATTCCAGCCGGTGGCGTTTCTGCTGTTTTTCATAGCCGGCGTGGCGGAAACCAACCGCGCCCCGTTCGACCTGCCCGAGGCCGAGCAGGAGCTGGTGGCCGGGTTTCACACCGAATACACGGGCATGAAGTTCGCCATGTTTTTCATGGGCGAGTACATCAACATGGTGACCATGAGCGCCATGATCACCCTGCTGTTTCTGGGCGGCTGGAACGCCTACGGCCTGCCGTTGTGGCCGATCCTGGC
>QJWD01000161.1 GCA_003235465.1 Nitrospirota bacterium
CGTTCATGCGGTTCAGGCAGCGAAGAAGCGTCGACTTGCCGCAGCCCGAAGGCCCGATGAACGCGGTGACCTTGTTCTTCGAGATGGCCATGGAAATGTCTTTCAGCGCGCGCGACGGGCCATAGTAGAACGACACCCGGTCGATCTCCACCATTGGCGCAAGGTTTTCCATCCTCTTATCCGCTGCGGGAGTTGGTTTTGCCGGGCTCATTTTCACAGGAAAATGTTTTTCTTCGCTTTTCAATTTCGTATTGCTCATCGTGCGTTCCCCCAATTATATACCAGATGCCGTCAGCTTTTTCTGCAACCGGGTTCGCAACCAGATCGCCGTGAGATTGAGCACGATCACAAGCAAAAGCAGGAGCAGGGTGGTGGTGAACACCATCGGGCGCGCGGCGTCGACGTTGGGCGACTGAAACCCCACATCGTAGATATGAAAACCGAGGTGCATGAACTTTCGCTCCAGGTGGACGAAAGGAAAGAACCCGTCCACCGGCAGGGTGGGAGCGAGCTTCACCACGCCTGTGATCATGAGCGGCGCCACCTCGCCCGCGGCGCGCGCCATGGCGAGAATAAGCCCGGTCATGATCGACGGCAAAACGGCGGGGAGCACCACCCGCCAGGTGGTCTCGTATTTCGTCGCGCCCAGGGCGAGCGACGCCTCGCGCAGCCCCCCCGACACCGAGGCCAGGCCCTCCTCGGTGGACACGATCACAACAGGCACCGTGAGAAGCGCCATGGTGAGCGAAGCCCAGAGAATGCCGCCGGTGCCGAAGGTGGGCGTGGGCAATTTTTCGGCGAAGAAAAACTGATCGATGGATCCGCCGATCAGGTAAATAAAAAAACCGACGCCAAACACGCCGAAGACGATAGAGGGCACCCCCGCGAGGTTGTTGACCGCGATGCGAACGAGGCTCACCATGGCTCCCTGATGCGCGTACTCCCGCAGGTAAAAGGCCGCCACCACCCCGAGCGGCGTCACCAGGAGGCTCATGATCATCACCATCATCACGGTGCCGAAAATCGCCGGGAAAACCCCGCCCTCGGTGTTGGATTCCCGCGGGTCCTCGGTGACAAACTCAAACGCCTTGCGGAAAAATATCCCGGTACGTCCCAGGGTGCCGAGAGCCCCGGGCTCGTCCACGTGAATGATTTTTGCAAGCGGGATCGTTACATCGCGCCCGCCCGAGGTGGTGAATACCGCCTCGCCGGCCTGCTTGTTTCTCAGGACCGTCAGGCGCGCTTCCAGCTCGCCGTATTTTTTCTCCAGCGCTTCCCTCTCTTGCTCAAGCTTTGCGAGCGTTTTGGAGTCGCTCTCCTTTTCCGCGGCGCGCACCGCGAGCCGGTTTTTCTCCATCCTGAAATTGACGGCGCCGATGTCTTTGCGGGTCAGGCGATCGATGTCCTGATAGATCTGGTGCGCTGGCTTCAGCCTCTCCCGGAGTTCGGCGAGGCCCTTCGCCCCGCCTCCCGCGACGGCGCGCCCCTCTATTCTCACCTCTTTCAGGGTGCCGAAGAAGTCGCCCCATTCCCGGCGCTCGACGATGAGCGCGCCCTCGGCCTTTTCGATGCCGGCGATGTCCTTCTCGTCGACCCAGAGAAAATCCGCCCCGTCGAGGTCGCGGTTGGCGCGTTTGATCTGCAGGCGGTGTTCGATCGGCGCCTCGGGGTTTTCCCGGTTGGGGATCGCCTCCCGGCCTGTCTCAATACCGAGAACGGCTCCGCCCTCTTTCAGGGTGAACAGCTTGAGGCCGGAGGGCCAGAAATACGCTCCCGCGTTTATGAGGATGGCAAGCACAAGACCGGCGACCATGATGAGGGAAACCGCAAGCCCCACACCGGCGAGCCAGATAAAAAAATCACCCCGCTTCCAAACTCCCTTGAAGGTGTTTATCACAGGCTCTGGTACCTCTTTCGCAACCGAAGCCGCACCACCTCGGCCAGGGTGTTCACCACAAAGGTCATGACAAATAACAGAAAGGCCGCCAGGAACAACACGCGGAACAGAGTGCCGCCTTCCGGGGCCTCGGGTAGCTCCACGGCGATGTTCGCGGACAGGGCGCGGAAGCCGTTGAACATGCTCCACTCCATCACCGGCGTGTTGCCGGTGGCCATGAGGACGATCATGGTTTCGCCGACGGCGCGGCCGAGGCCGATCATGATCGCTGAAAATATCCCGGGGCTCGCCGTCGGCAGAATGACGTTAAGCGCCGTCTGCCAGGGCGTCGCCCCGAGCGCCAGCGAGGACGCCTTCAGGTGCTGTGGCACGCTGGAGAGCGAATCCTCCGAAAGGGTGAATATGATCGGGATGACTGCAAAACCCATGGCGAGCCCCACCACCAGCGCGTTCCTCTGATCGTAGGCGATGGAAAACGTTTCTGAAAGCCAGACGCGGTAGTCCCCGCTCAGCCAGAGGCTTTCCAAGCTGCCCCCCAGGGCATAGGCGATCAGCGCACCCATCAGGGTGAGTGGGATGAGAGCGTAAATTTCCTTGCCTCCCGGCAGCCTTCTGCGGATGGCGGGAACCGCCTCGTGGACCGAAAGCGCGGCCATCACCAGCATCACGATGACAACGGGCAAAAGCACCAGCGCCGGCAGGTGGGTTTCCACGTGCGGCGCGATGATCAGGGCGGCGAAAAAGCCGAGCACGACGCTGGGCAGGGCCGCCATGACCTCGATCACCGGTTTTATGACGTTCTTCAAACCGGGGCGCATGAACTGGGACGTGTAAAACGCGCCAGACAGAGCAAGCGGCAGCGCAATCAGGAGGGCGTAAAACGTGCCCTTGAGCGTGCCGTAGATCAACGGCGTCAGGCTGAGCTTGCTTTCAAACGCATCCGACCCGCCGGTGGACTGCCACACGTAGGCGGGCTCCTCGTATCCTTCGTAGAACACCTTGCCAAAAAGGGAGGTGAGGGAAATTTCCGGATAGGGGTTGTTTACCGTCCAGTGGTAGAGACGGCCGGCCGAATCCGCGGCGACGATGCCGTCGGATTTCGGTGTCAACCGGGCGGCGGACAACGCATGCCTCTCAGGCGTTTTCAGTGTGAGCTGGGTTTGGCCGCTGGTGCCGTAGTGCAGGTTGAGCGAATCCCCGCCGCCGGTGAGAAACGCCTTGTCGCGCAAGGACCGGCTGAAGATGGCGCCGGCGGCAAAGCCGGGCTCGAAATCGTGAACCTTCCGCCAGTTGATCGCACCGGCTGGCGAGGTGGATAAATGGTAGGAGCTGACCGCTCCGGAGCTGTCCTCCATCACCAGGGTGTAGTCGCCGAGCAGGAAGCCGAGCCCCGCGACACCGAATCGGGCGTCCCGCGTCGCGCCCAGGGTTTCAACCCGGCCGCCCTCGCCATCCAGCGAAGCAAAGAGAACCTGCCCCTTGGCGGTGCCGGCGATGAGGCCGTTGTGTACGGCATCGTGAACGAGCGCCGTGATGCCGCCCCGCGCGGGAAAGACCACCTGCTCCCGGGTTTCCTTTCGGGTGACTTTCCCCATGAGGTTTTTCTTCGCCCTCACGCGAACCACCTGAAGGGTTTCGTCGCCGGTGGCGGCGGCGATGCCGTAACCCGACTCGTCCTGCCAGTGAGTGAGCAGGGTGAGCCTCTCGGTTCCGCCAGATGCGATCTGCGGCTCGGGAACGAGGACCGGGTGGACGCTCCGCACCCCGTCGCGGTATTCATTTTCAAATTGAACGCGGACGGGAAGCACTCGCCCGTCGGACAAGGCGAGGACGGGAAACTGGGGCACCGCCATCGAAACGCCGGTCACCCGGGCATCGCCTAGATCGCTCAAGGGATCCGCGGGAAGCGGCTTCTTGTCTTTGAGTGAATAAAAGTGGATGCCCGCGCTGTCGATCAAGTAGGCGACTTCGCGGTACTCGTCCGCGCCCACCGCGAACACCCTGCCCTCCACGCCGGTCGCGATGGTGGCTTCGAGGCGGCCTTCCGGCTCCTTGAACAGCGGGTAAAACTCCGCCACGATGACGAACAGGATGGCGAAGATGGCGCCGATGATGAGCCAGCCGCCGAAGGAGACGGTGCGCCGAGCCAGCCGGTCGAGGGCGAGCCGCCGCCCGAGCCGGGAAGAAGAACCCCGGTTCTCCGCCGAGGGCAAAGAACGGGGGCGCGTTTCTTCAGTAACGGTGGGGGAAGCCACTTCAGTGCGTCATCGCGGGAGCGAGAGCCGCCCGTTCCTCATTCACCACCGAGGACCCGATCGGGAAATAACCGCCCTTCACCACCACTTCCTGGCCCTCTTTGGACA
>QJWD01000377.1 GCA_003235465.1 Nitrospirota bacterium
CGTTCGACGAGGCGGTGGCGAAACTTGAGATCAACCAGGTGAGCGACGTGGTGAAAACCGAGTACGGGTTTCACATCATCAAGCTGCTCGAGAAGCGGCCGCCGGAATACGCCGAGTTCAAGGATATGGAAGGGGTGATTCAGGAGCACCTGTTCAACGAGGCCGCCGAGAGCAAGGTGCAGGTCTACCTTGAAGATCTCAGGAAAAAAGCGAAAATCGAAACCTTTTATTGATTCCCTGGCGGAGGGCCAGATGCTGTCTGGCCCGCGCCTGTTCGTTACCGGCCTGCCCGCGCCCGCGTTTTATTACGGCGGGCGGCGGCCGGCGCATTTGTATACCTTATATAACCCAAAGCAGAACCTGGAGGATTTAAATGGCAACCTATAGCAAGGAAAAGGATGTCGCCACGACCCTGGAGGATGATTCCAAGGCGCGCGCGGCGATGCAGGAAGTGTTTTCAAACACCGCGCGCTGGCCGGCGGGTTACGGCGGCTTCACCGCAGAGGTGGTGGTCAATAACGATGGCCGGGAAAGCCGCGGCCAGGTGACGGTCAAGGGCCCGAAGGAGATCGAAACCACCATCGAGGACGCCGCCGCGAAAGAATTCCTGACGGAAAACCTCGCCTCCATCGCCATGCACCGGGGGCCGCGCTCGTTCGAGGAATCAGACGGCAAGTACAAGCTCGCCTTCGGCGACGACGGCGTGCACCCGCTGGGCCACAAGCTCGTTCTCGGGGGCGACGGCATGAGCTCGTTCTACCGCATCAAGGACGGCCGCATCCAGCAGATCAACCGGGCGACGCCGAGGATGTCGTTCTCCATCAACATCGAGGAGAGCGTTAAAACCGAGGACGACAAGTACCTCACGCACAAGTACACGGTGTACTACTTCAACCCGCAGGACGGCTCGCTGAAAGATGTCGAAAGTTACACCGACGATTACACCCGCGTCGGCAAGGCCGATCTTCCCCGGCGCCGCCGTGTGATCCACTCGACGGAAGGCCGGGTCGTCGTCGACAGCATGACGCTCAGCAACCACCAGAACCTGTAAGCACCGTTAGCCAGACGCCTCCCCGAAAGGGGAGGCCATGGCATGCCAGCCGCTTCGTTTGGCGGCGCGCGCCCTTCCTTCCGCCTCGGGCGGCGCGCTCATCTATCCGGAAAATCCATGGCAGCGCACGGTTCGAAAAAAGTCATCTACGCCGCGCTTGCGGGCAACGGCCTCATCGCCGTCACCAAGTTCGCCGCCGGGTTTTACACCGGCAGCTCGGCGATGCTGAGCGAAGCCATCCACTCGGTGGTCGATACCGGCAACCAGGGGCTGCTGCTCTACGGCATCAAGCGTTCCGAGCAGCCGCCCGACGGCCGCCACCCCTACGGCTACGGCATGGAGCTTTATTTCTGGGCCTTCGTGGTGGCGGTGCTGATCTTCGGCCTGGGCGCGGGGGTGTCGATCTACGAGGGCCTGCACAAGCTGGGCGAGCCTGCGCCTATGAACAACCCGGGCGTCAACTACGCGGTGCTCGGCATCGCCTTCCTCTTCGAGGCGGGGGCCTGGTGGGTGGCGTTCAAGGAGTTCAAGCTTTCCAAGGGACGCCTCGGCTATATTCAGGCGGTGCACGAGAGCAAGGACCCGGCGGTGTTCACCGTGCTGTTCGAGGACACCGCCGCCATGCTCGGCCTGATTGTCGCGTTCGTCGGCATCCTGCTTGCCGACCGGTTGCAGATGCCGGTGTTCGACGGCGTCGCCTCGATCCTCATCGGCCTCATTCTCGCGGGCACGGCGGGGTTTTTGATTTACGAGAGCAAGAGCCTGCTCATCGGCGAGGGAGCGCGGCAGACGGTGATCGACGGCATTCGCCGCATCGTCGGCGAGCGCCAGGGCATTAAGACGGTGAACGAAGTCCTCACCATGCACCTCGGCCCGCGCGACATCCTGCTCAACCTGAGCCTGGATTTCGAGGACCGCCTGTCGTCGGAAGAAGTGGAGGCGTCGATCTCCGAGATGGAAAAGGCCATCAAGGCGGAGTTTCCTGAAGTGGGCCGCGTGTTCATCGAGGCGCAAAGCTGGCGCGGCCATCGCGACAGCCAGTAGGCGGAGGGTGAGGAGCCCGCGTCCTAGGAACCCTCGACGATTTCGCCCACCACACGCACCCCCGCCGGCACCACCGCGCCCCGGCCGAGGATGGCGTTTTTCACCCGCGCGCCTTCTCCCACCGTCACCTCATCCCAGCACACGGCATTGTCCACCTCCGCCCCGGCAGCCACGCGGCAGCCCGCGCCAAACACGGCGAAAGGGCCGAGCGCGGCGCCCACGGCCTTAAGGCCGTCTCCCGCCCACACCGGCGGCGAAAGCCCGTCGCCGTTTAGCAGCCGCCCGTGGCCTCGTAGTGCAAGGGTCCCCTGGAGGGCGTCCCTGTGCGCCTGAAGATAGGTTTCGGGCGTGCCGAGGTCCAACCAATAACCGCGATGGGTATACGCGTACACCGGCAGGCCTTCCTCGACCATGGCGGGAAAGATGTCGCTTGTGGTCGCCTGAAAGCGGCCGCCGGGGATGCGATCAAAAATGCCCGGTTCCATCACCTGGATGCCGGTGAACATCATCCGGGTTCCGGGCCCGGCGTGTCCTTTCGCGCGGGCTCCGAGAAAATGCACGATGCGCCCCTCGCTGTCGACGTCGATGGCGTCGTTGTAACGCGGATCCTTACGGACGACGAGGGTGAGGGCCGCGTGCTTTTCGCGATGAAACGCCATCACCACCTTGAGGTCGACGTCCGCGAGCACGTCGCTGTTGGCGACGATGAAGGGACCGCCCCCAAGAAACCGCTCCGCCTGCTTGATGCCGCCGGCGGTGCCGAGTATTTCTTCCTCGCGGGAAAAGTGGATGCCGGTCTGGTTTTCGCCGCCCAGGGCGGCGACGATCTGCTCCGGCAGGTGATGCAGGTTGAGGGTGACGTCGTCGATGCCCGCCGCCTTCAGCCAATCGAGCGTGTGGCGGATGAGCGGCCGGTTCATCACCGGAAACAGCGGCTTCGGCAGCTGCCGGGTGAGGGGCAGAAGCCGCGTGCCGAAGCCGGCGGCGAGGACCATCGCCTTCATGGCGTCCCCGCGAGGCGGGCGAGGCTTTCGGAGTAGGGCGGGCGGGCGACGCCGCGTTCGGTGATGATGGCGCTCACCAGTTCGCTCGGCGTCACGTCGAAGGCGGGGTAAGCCGCCACCGCGCCTTCCGGGGCAATCGCGCGGCCCTGGACGTTCACCACTTCCTCGCTTGCGCGCTCCTCGATGGGGATGCCCGCGCCCGAAGCGAGGTTGAGGTCGAGGGTGGAGACGGGCGCGGCGACGTAAAACGGAATCCCGTGCCGGTGGGCGAGGGCGGCCACCATGTAGGTGCCGATCTTGTTCGCCACGTCGCCGTTGGCGGCGATGCGGTCGGCGCCCACCACCACCGCGTCCACGCCCTTTTTCATCATGAAGTATCCGCTCATGCCGTCGGTGATGAGCTTGACGGGGATGCCGTCCTCCATGAGTTCCCAGACGGTGAGGCGCGAGCCCTGGAAAAACGGCCGCGTTTCGTTGGCCAGCACGCTCACCCGCTTTCCCGCCTCCACCGCCGCGCGCACCACGCCGAGGGCTGTCCCGTAACCTGCGGTGGCGAGCGCGCCGGCGTTGCAGTGGGTGAGCACCACGCCCCCGTCCTCGATGAGCGCCTGGCCGTGGCCGCCGATGGTGCGGTTGATCTGGATGTCCTCTTCGAGAATGGCCCCGGCTTCCTCTCGAAGCCGCTTCTTGATTTCGGCGACGCTCTGGTGGCTGTGTTCGCGGGCCACCCGCTTCATGCGCTCGATGCCCCAGGCCAGGTTGGCCGCCGTCGGGCGCGCGCGGGCGAGCACGTCGCACTGTTTCTCCAACTCACTGTAGAACGCGTCGAAGGTGTCAGCGGCGATGGCGTTCGCGCCCAGGCTGACGCCCGCCGCCGCGGCGACGCCGATGGCGGGCGCACCACGAATCACCAGGTCCTTGATGGCGCGCGCCACTTCCTCGATGGTGCGGCAGTCGACATACACTTTTTCCATCGGCAGGCGAGTCTGGTCTATCATGCGCGCGCGGTCGTTCAGGAATTCGATCGTCTTGATCATGCCGGGACCTCCTCCACCGGCAGGCGAGTCTGGTCTATCATGCGCGTGCGGTCATTCAGGAATTCGATGGTCTTGATCATGCCAGCTCCTTCACTTGCTTCTGGCGGGCCCCTGCCCGGGG
>QJWD01000038.1 GCA_003235465.1 Nitrospirota bacterium
GACGTCAAACAGCGATTCCGGGTCCAGGGTGACGCCGTGTTCGCGCTTGACGAAATGCGCGAGTTCTTTTTTGTTTTCGAGCTTGATGGCGCGCCAGCGGTCGAGAAACGCGGCGTCGTCCTTCAGCGGGACGAGCTTCTTCAAGTGATACAGGTTTCGCAGCCAGTCGTCGCCGATGGTCTCGCCGATGAATCCGGAGAGCCTGGGGTTGCAGAGTTTCAGCCAGGTGCGCTGCGAGATGCCGTTGGTCTTGTTCTGGATCTTGCCGGGGTACATTTCGTCGAAATCGCGAAACAGGCTCTTTCTCAGGATGTGCGTGTGCAGCGCCGCGACGCCGTTGACCGCGTGGCTGCCGACGATGGACAGCTGCGGCATGCGCACGCTCTTGACCGGTTCTTCCTCGATGATGGACATGCGCCGGGCGCGCTCCCGGTCCCCGGGATAACTCAGTTCCACCTGCGCGAGAAAGCGCCGGTTGATCTCGTAGATGATCTCAAGGTGGCGCGGCAGAACGCGACCGAGAATTTCCACCGACCATTTTTCCAGCGCTTCGGGAAGGACGGTGTGATTGGTGTAGGACATGGAGCGGACGGTGAGGTCCCAGGCCTTTTCCCACGCCAGCCCCTCCTCGTCGATGAACAGGCGCATGAGCTCGGGGATGGCGAGTGAGGGGTGCGTGTCGTTGAGCTGGATGGCGACCTGGTCGGGAAACGAATCCAGTGTTGCATAAGCCTTCTTGTGCCGGTCGAGGATGTCCTGCAGCGAGGCGGAGACGAAAAAGTATTCCTGCTTGAGCCTCAGTTCGCGGCCCTGGATGGAAACGTCGTTGGGGTAGAGAACCTTGGATATCGTCTCGTTCTCCTGCTTTTCCGAGACGGCCTGGATGTAGTCGCCGTCGTTGAAGTACTTGAAGTCGAAATCGCGCGTCGAGCGCGCCCCCCACAGCCTGAGGCAGTTCACCGTGCGGGTGCGGAATCCGGGAACGAGGATGTCGTAGGCCATGGCCAGCACGTTGTCCTGGGTGTCGACCCAGTGGTAGGTTTCGCGGCCGTCGGGGTGGGTTGTGTGTTCCACGCGACCGTAAAATTTGATAGGGTAGAGGTGCTCCGGCCGGGGGATCTCCCAGGGGTTTTCCTGCCTGAGCCAATTGTCGGCGCTTTCCACCTGGTGCCCGTCGATGAAGCTTTGCTTGAAGATGCCGAATTCGTAGCGGATGCCGTAGCCGTTGGCGGGAATGTCGAGCGTCGCCAGGGATTCGAGAAAACACGCGGCCAGCCGCCCGAGGCCGCCGTTGCCCAGGCCCGCTTCGGATTCCAGGTCCTGCAATTCCTCCATGCGGTAGCCGAGTTCGAACAGGGCCTGGTGAAAATCGTCCTCCAGGTCGAGGTGCATCATGTTGTGTTGCAGCAGGCGGCCGATGAGGTATTCCATCGACAGGTAGTTCACCCGCTTGACGTTGTTCTCGGCGTGTTCGTGCTTGGTGCGGATCCATCGTTCGACCAGCCGGTCGCGCACCACCAGCGCCAGGCTCTTGTACAGGTCGAGCGGCGTGGCGGAACTTTCGTCCTTCGCCTGGGTGTATTTGAGGTGCAGAGCGAATAACTGCTTGAGCGCCAGGATGCTGTGTTCTTTTTCGAGAAAGCGGGTGTCGATGTCGTGCGGGTTCATCATAATCGGGCAGGTTGGGGTCTTTGAAATAGAGGGTTGATCGTTTGGCCGGCTGCTAGGCGCCACGGGACGCCGGCGAAGGTTACAGGTTCATTAACAGTATAACCGGAGTTGGGTGAATGCCGATGGTTTTTGCTCGGGAAAAATGCGCGGAATGACGAACAAACGGGCCCGGCTGGAAAATCATCTCGCGAGCGCGGGCCTCGGCCCCCATGCCATCGCGGAATTTATGCGGCTGGTGGAAAAGTACGAGAGCGGGCCCGCCCGCATAGGCGACTGGAGCGCGGTTCAGGCACCGTCCATCGGCGAGCTGCCGGTTCATGAGGATTTGGAAGAGCCCGACGCCAGAACCGCCGGCGAGGAACTTCGCCGCCTCGTCGTCGTCAAGCTGAACGGCGGCCTGGGCACCACGATGGGCTGCCCCCAGCCGAAATCCACCCTGCCGGTGCGCGTGGGCAAGAGCTTCCTCGACCTCATTGTCGAGCAGATTGTGGAGCTTAACCACGGTGCCGAAGCGGCGGTGCCCCTCCTTTTGATGAACAGTTTTCACACCGACAGGATGACCGCCGACGTTCTCGGCGAATACACGTCGCGCCTGCCGATCAGCACATTCAACCAGAACCGGTTTCCCCGCCTGCTGGAAGAAACGCTGGAACCGCTTTCCGCAAGCGCATACGGCGACGCCGCCTGGTACCCCCCCGGCCACGGCGATTTTTATGCCTGCCTCGATAAACAGGGCATCCTCGACGAGCTTCTGGCTTCGGGCCGCGAGGTGGCGTTCATCTCCAATGCCGACAACCTGGGTGCAACGGTGGACCGGCGCATCCTGCATCACATGCTTGCGCGCGACATTCCCTTCATCATGGAGATGACGCCGAAAACCGCCGCCGACGTCAAGGGCGGTACCCTGTACCGCCACGGCGGCCGGCTCAAGCTGCTCGAGCTTGCGCACGTGCCCGAGGCGCATGTCGATGAATTCTGCGGCCAGGAAAAATTCAGGGTCTTCAACACCAACAACATCTGGGTGCACCTCGGCCACTTGAAACGCGTGCTCGGGCTGGGGCCGCTCGGTCTCGATATCATCGTCAACCGCAAGGAGGTGGACGGCAAAAGCGTGCTGCAGCTCGAAACCGCCGTGGGCTCCGCGCTCGAGCGCTTCGACGGCGCCATCGGCCTCGCCGTCGGCCGCGAACGCTTCCTGCCGGTGAACAAAACCGAGGACCTGCTTCTCATCCGTTCGGATCTGTTTGTCGAGAGGGGCGGGCGGCTGGCGAGAAACCCGGCGCGCAGGCAGACGTGCCGGCCCGTCGTGAAACTCGACGAGCGTTTCGGGAAAATGGCGGATTTCGATTCGCGGGTGCCCATGCCGCTTTCCCTGGTGGACCTGGAACAGCTTGAAATAAAGGGTGATGTGCGCTTCGAGGGGGCGGCGACGCTGAAAGGGCGGGTCTCCATCGTTGCGGGGGAGGGGCAAACCGTGGTGCCCGACGGCGCGCTGATCGATAACCGGCGGTTTACGGGCTGAACCGCGAGCAGGGAAGGCAAGCTGTTGAAAGTTAAGGATAAATTCCCGAGCTAACTGTTCCTGGAGTAAATTTATTAAGGTTCGGGCCGCGCGCAACCCGAGCGGGTATTTCGAAACGACTGATTTCAAGGGGGCAGGCCGCTAACTTTAAATAAAGATTGACATATTTGCAATGATCTGTATAGTTGTCAGTTACAAAAGGGGGTAGACTTGGGCAAAGCTTCATTTCCCGGTCTTGGTGAGATAAATACTCACCTTCTATCCTTAGTTTGAGCCCATTCGCGATCCATCCCGGGATTTTGGGAACGGTTATATAGATCTTTGATTTTCAGGAATCAGGGAGGAGGTGGCTCTAAATTTTGCAGGGCAAACCACTTGGCTTATGTTTTTTCACATAAGGTTTTTTTAACTAGGGTAAGGAGGAAAGTCTCATGAAAAAATTCGCGATTTTGTTGGTGGCTTCTCTTTTTGTGACGTGTTTCGCTGCATCGTCGTTCGCCGGCACCATCAACCCCGGCGAGCAAACCAGCTGTAAGGACGCCAATTCCATCACCCTGGAAGCGAACGGCAGCCATCCCGAAGACCGCGGCAACGCCAACGCGGTTATCTGGAAATCGTCCAATTTCACCACCGTGCCGATCACCCTCGGCCCGACGGACGACAATGGTTTCGAAGGCGACAGGCACGTTGGCATGACGAACAAGCACAGCATGGGCCGCAAATCAGTAACCCTGACCAAGCAGCCCGAGTTCAGCCGCGGCGATTCCATCGGCGACATCAGCGGCGAAGTGCGCATCACCAACACCGGGACGATTCCGATCAACGTCAACTGCGGCTGATCGAACTCCCCGTTTAAAAAAGCAACAGACCGGCCCGGGTTGCCCGGGCCGGTTTTTTTTTGTCCGCGTTCCCCGCATGGCTCCATAAATTAATCCTGCTGCCTGCCGGACGGCGCTGGGGGTTGGCCTGCCTGGTTGAATTCGCGCCAGGGCGCGGGTTTCAATCCGTAAAGATTAGGATGAAGCCGAGGGGAGGCAGCCTCGGATGG
>QJWD01000358.1 GCA_003235465.1 Nitrospirota bacterium
GCCAACGCCCCGACGCCCGACGGCAGGCGCTACATCGTCGTCAACGGCGACGAGGGCAACCCGGCCTCGTACATGGACCGCAGCGTCATGGAAGGCTGCCCGCACCAGATGATCGAGGGCTTCATCATCGGCGCATTCGCCATCGGCGCTTGCGAGGGCATCATCTACACGCGGGCGGATTATTCCATCGCCGTCAGGCGGCTCAACAAGGCACTGGAAGAGGCACGCGAGCGCGGCTTCCTCGGCGACAACATCCTCGGCACCGGCTGGAATTTCGATATATACGTCCACGAGGGCGTCGAGGCCTTCATCGGCGGAGAGTCCACCGCGCTCATGCAGAGCATCGAGGGCAAGCGGCCCTTCCCCAAGGCGCAGCCGCCGCACTCCACCGAACTCGGGCTTTGGGGCCGGCCCACCCTGCTCAACAACGCCGAGACCTGGGCGACGGTGCCTCCCATCATCAAGAAGGGCGCGGCCTGGTACGCCGCCATGGGCACCCCCAACGCCCACGGCTGCAAGACCTGGGCGATCGCCGGCAACCTGAAATACAACGGCCTGATGGAGCTGGACATGGGCATGACGTTCCGCCAGGTCATCGACGACGTTTGCGGAGGCATCGTCAAGAAAAAGGAACTCAAGGTGATTCATGTGGGCGGCGTCACCGGCGGTTTTCTGCCGCCGGAGAAGGCCGACATCACCATGGACTACGAGAGCCTGCTCGACGCCGGGGTGATCATGGGGCAGGCGAGTTTCGCCGCCTACGACCAGTCCGCCTGCGTGGTGGATCTCGCGAAATTCTCCATGGGTTTCAACGAAGGCGAAACCTGCGGCAAGTGCACGCCCTGCCGCATCGGCCTCACCCTCATCAAGAACAAGCTCGACGATATCTCCGAGGGGCGGGGCAAAATGGAGGACCTCGACAAGCTCGAGAAGCTGTGCGAGGAGATCAACGTCGCCTCGCTGTGCGGCCTCGGTGAAACCGCCGTCAAGTGCGTGCTCACCGGCATCCGCTACTTCCGCAAGGAGTACGAGCGCCACATCGTCGATCAGATCTGCGACGCCGCAAAGTGCACCGGGCTGTACCGTTACGTGGTCAAGGAAGAGGAGTGCGTCGCCTGCGGCGCCTGCATCAAGCCCTGCCCGACGGGCGCCATCACCGGCGGCACGCGCAAGGTGGCGGCGCACATCGATATGGATCTTTGCATCAACTGCAACGCCTGCTACGACGCGTGCAATTTTCTCGCGATCATGTAGCGCCGCGCGGCCGCGTTCGAAAGAAACAAAAAAGCCCGCGGGGGAAACCCCGCGGGCTTTTTCTATTTGTTTCGCCCGGTCAGAAACGGACGATGCCTTTAAGGCGCGGGTGGTCCGCGAGAAAATAGCCGTCGTCTTCCCTCAGGCGGTTCCTCCTGAGATCGAGGGCCTTGAGCGCCTTCAGGTGGGGCGAGGCGGCGAGGGCGTCAATGCCCCGGCGCGTGATGCCGTTGCCACTTAGCGCCAGGGTCTCGAGCTGGCCCATGCCCGGCTGGGCGCTAAGCGCGTTAAGCCCTTCGTCTCCCACCCCGGCATCGGTGGCGACCAGCACCTTGAGCCCGGCAAAATTGTTCGAGCGGGCAAGCGCGTCCATCCCCTTCGCCCCGGCGTCGTTGGCGCTCATGTAAAGTTCTCTCAAGCTCCTGAGATGGGGTGAGCGGGCGAGCGCCATGAAGCCGAGCGCCTGAATGAAACATTGTTCGATATGCAGGACTTCGATCCCGGCGAACCCCGCGCCCTCGGCCAGCGCCACCGCGCCCGCGTTGCCGAGCGCGGTGCCGGTGAGATGCAGGGTTTTAAGAGCGCCCAGATGGGGGGACTCGGCGAGCGCGAACAGGCCCGCGGCGTCGAACGGGTTGTCTCTAAGATAAAGAGTTTCCACCTTGCCGAGGCCCTGGGCTTGGGCGAGGGCCTTGAGCGCGGCGTTGTCGATCCCCTTTCCGCTCAGGTTCAGCGACGCGCCGCCTTCAGCAAGAAGGGCTCGCGCCCGGAGCGCGCGAAGCGCCGGCAGGCTCTTGGCGCCGTAGGGGTTGTCGTGCAGGTTCAGGGTCTTAAGCCGGGCGAGGTGCTTCGAGGTGGCGATCGCCGTCGCCCCCTTGTCGCCGATGTGGTTTGAGTCGAGATACAGCGCTTCGACCTTCGCCACCGAGGGGGACTTGGCGAGCGCCACGGCGCCCGCGTCGCCGATCTGGTTCCAGCCCAGGTTGATCTCGCGCGCGGCGGCCATCGCGCCGGTTTGCAGCCAGCCCGAAACGGTTTCGTCGCCGATGCGGTTTCTTCTCAGGTTCAGCCGCCTGAGGGCGGGGTTGGCGGTGCCGTCGGGAAAGCGGGTGATGGGGGCAACGCCAATGGCGTTTCGTTCGAGATCGAGGGTTTCGAGTTGTTTGAGCTTGCGGCTTTTGATCAGGCTGAGAGCGCCCGTATCGCCGATGCGGTTCTCGGCTAGACCGAGTGTTTTTAGCGCGGCCAGGCCGCCGCTCTCGGCCAGCGCCACGGCGCCCCGGTCACCGATCCGGTTGGCTCCCAGGTTGAGGACCGTGAGGCCTGAAAGCGCCCCGCTTTCCGCCAGCGCCAGCGCGCCCGCATCGCCGATCTCGTTCCAGCCGAGATCGAGGTGGGTGATTCCCTTAAGCCCGCCCTGCCGGGCGAGGAGGATCAGCCCTGCGTCGCCGATTCGTTCGTAGCTTAGGTCGAGGTGCCCGTCCAGGGCGCGGGTCTTTTCGCTTAGCACCCGAACGATGCGCTGATTGCCTGAGTCGATGTTCATGCGGTCAGTCGTCTGCGGTGAGCCAGTCGGTCTTGAGCGCCGGCAGGCTTTTTAGCCGTTCGGAACGGTTCATGGCTTCAAGGCCGGCGGGATCGATGCGGTTGTACATCATGTTCAAGGTGGTGAGGCTCTTCAGGCCCTTTGCGGAGGCCAGGGCATCCATGCCCTCCCGGCCGATGCCGTTGGCATCCAGGTGCAGCACCTTGAGACGGTTAAGGTGTGGCGAGTGGGCAAGCGCCACCGCGCCGCGATCGCCGATGCGGTTGAACGACAGGTCGAGGGTTTCCAGGTTACCGAGCCCCGCGCTGCCCGCGAGCGCCACCGCGCCTTCCTCGCCGATCTTGTTGCTGTAGAGGCTGAGCGTGCGAAGCCTGCCAAGACGCGACGAACCCGCCAGCGCAGCCGCGCCTTCGTCGCGGATTTTATTGTCGTACAGCCACAACTCGAGAATGCCGTCGAACATTTCCGCATTCGCCAGCTCTTCGAGTGCGATGTCCTTCATCTTGTTTTGTTGCAGGTAGACGATCTCGAGACCGGGCAGGCTGACGTTCTCCGCCAGTTCCATAGCGATCTCGGCGTCGATGCCCTTGCCGGAAAAATCGAGGAGCTTGCCGTCCTTGCTCAGGCCGCGCTTGATCCATTTGCGGATGTAGGTGATATCGTCTGGCATACCTGGGGCCGTCGGGGGTTAAAGCCTTCAATTCTAACCCCGCCTCCCAAAATGTAAAGGAGAATATCTTGCAACGGGTTTTGGGCCGGCGGCGCGGGCGCTCAGGAAATTCGCCCCGCCAATAGACCGTGGATCATCTCGGCCATGCGCCGGGCCGCGCCCTGGTGTTCGGCCATCAGAAGCCGCGCCGCCTCGGCCCGCTTGCTGTCGGCGGGGGCCCACAGGAGCTCCTGCAGGATCTCCTGCATTTCGCCCGGGGTTTCCACCGGGTGGGCAAGCCCCGCCTCGCTGAGCGGCGCCGCCATATGGCGGATATTTTCGATGAACGGCCCGTGCAGCACCGGCACCGCGAAGGAGGCGGGTTCGATGAGGCTGTGGCCGCCGCCGGGCGGCAGCAGGCTGTTGCCGACGAACGCGGCGCTGGCGATGGCATACAGCCGGGCCAGTTCGCCCTGGGTGTCGATGAGGATCACGTCTTCATTCGGCGTGCCCGCCTCGCCCGCCCGCGTGCGCAGCACGAAGGGCACGCCGCGCTCGGCGATAAGCGACGCCACCTCGGCGATGCGCTCCCTGCGCCTCGGCGCGAGGAGCAAAACGAGATCGGCATCGCGCGCCTTGAGGGCCCGGTAAACCGACAGGACGATTTCCTCTTCACCGGCGTGCGTGCTGCCCGCCACCCACACCGGCACGCCGGGGCGGATCCTGAGTTCTTCCCTGAGCCTGGTCCGCTCGTCGTCCGTCACAACGGCGAGGGCGTCGTATTTCGGG
>QJWD01000262.1 GCA_003235465.1 Nitrospirota bacterium
GTCGTCGGCGATGAGCACCTTGAGCGGCTTGTTTGTTTCCCGGTTCATGGTGTTTTAACAGGCAGGGTCACGGTGATCGTCGTACCCCCGCCGGCGGCGCTGTCGAAGGCGATGCTCCCCTGAAAGGGGCTCAGCCTCTCGCGCATGCCGATGAGGCCCAGCGACTGGTTGTCGTTTATTTTATCTTCCGCAATGCCTTTGCCGTTGTCGGCCACGGTCAGCCGCGCCTGGCCGTTCTCCACGGTGAGGCCGAGGCGCACCTCGCTGGCATCGGCATGGCGGACGATGTTGGTGATCGATTCCTGAAACACGCGAAACAGCGCCGTCTTGATGGCGGGCGGGAGTTCGGGTATTTCCCGAAGCCCGCCGGTGTCTATGGCGAGGCCGTAGCGGTTCTGGTATTCTCCCGCCTGCCAGGTGATGGCCTCGGTGAGGCCGAAGGCGTCGAGCACCGGCGGCCTGAGTTCCATGGCGATCTGCTGCACCGTTTTGATCGTGACGTCCACCATGTCCACCGTTGCCCGCAACTTTTCCGATTCCTTGCCCGCGAGCTTTTTATTGAAATGGAGCAGGTCCATCTTGATCGCGGTCAGGCTCTGGCCCAGCTCATCGTGCACCTGGCGCGAGATGCGCGCCTTTTCCTCTTCGCGCACGTCCTGTATGCGGCGGCTGAGCCCCCTCAGCTGGGCCTGCGTTCGCTTATGGCCCTCGATCTCGTTTTTCAGCATGTTGGTGCTCTGCATCACCTCGAGCGTGCGCTCCCTGATGACGGATTCCAGGTGGTCGCGGTAGGCGATGAGCTCCTGCTCGATCTGCTTTCGCTTGATGGCCCCGGCGATCAGCCCGCCGATGGAGAGCAGCACCTCCTGGCTGTGCCGGTACCAGGTGGGATGGGTGTTGGTGTAAAGAAACAGGACGCCCACCAGCCTGTCCCCGCTTTTGAGCGGGACGATGTAGTGGCCGTGCGCTTGCATGTCGGAGAAGCTGCGCTCGTGGCGCGGGTCGGCGAAACAGCTCTCGCTCATGAGCAGCTCGCCGGACTGGGCCACGCGGCCGCAAAGGCAATCGCCGTAGGGCACCTCCCTTTCCTTTTCGAGAAATTCCCTGGAAAATTCGCCGTAGGTGACGAACAGGCGGAGGACTTTTTTCCTCTCGTCGGCGAGAAAGATCCCGGCCTTGTTTTCTACCTTAAGGTCCTCGAACGCGGTGAGCGCCTGCATGGCGGCCTCGAGCATGTCCGGCAAATCGCCCGGGCCCTCCAGGATGCGCGCCACCCGGTGAAGGATGCGGTACTCCTCGGTGATGCGGTCGCGGTCGTCGGTTTCGGGAGTTTTGGGCACGGCGCTCACGGGGCTGAATTTTTCCGGCATTGTCTCACAACGCCTTCGGCCCATGCAACAGGGGGAAATTTCAGGGGCTCACCGCCCGGCCAGGTTGCGGGCGTCCTCCACCTTGTAGTTCTGCGCGCTTAATGTGGGGATGAGGGTGAACAGGGGGGTGTTGTAGGGCACCAGCGCGGTGTCCACCCCCGGGGCGAGCTGCAGGTGGATGTTGACGAAATTGAAGCTGAGGTTTTCCCGCCAGGCCTCCTTGAGCGCGGCGCTGTACGCGTCGACCTTGTCGGCGGCGTGCGAGCGGGTCATCAGGCCCGAGCCGCCCTCGAGGCCATATTCATGCAAATCCGGCGCGCCCTGGATAAGAAGCGAGACCACCGAGGCATCGAACCACACTTTGAAATTGGTCACCACCTGGACGAACGTGCCGAGGGTGCCGGTGCGCTCCAGCACCGTCACCGGGTAGACGAACTCCGGCGGCAGGTTGCGGGACGGATCGCCAAACTCATAACGGAACTCGCGCTCCTTGACGCGCGATGCGGATACGAAGAGCAGGTTCGGATCGTCGATGGGGATGTCCAGCGCCTCGCCGTCGTGGTAGCTGACGAGCTTGTCCATCTCGTAGGCCAGGGGAAAGGAATAGCCCTCCTTCGAATAAAATATGCGCACGCTGGCGTCGAGCGCGCCTTCGGGCTTGCGGCTGATCTTGAGGTCGAAGGGCAGCATAAGGTGAAACACGCTGGTGCGCGCGTTCATGAAGGGGCCACAGGCTCCCGAGAATTCCTTGTGCACGGCGGGGTTTTCCGGCTCGAAGCGGCGCGGGGCGCCGGAGAAGTGCTGCGCCGTTTTAGCCTGTTTGGTCAACCCGAATTTTTTCTGGTAATACTCGCTCGCCCGCTTCGGCGCGAGGTGGATGAAGTATTCCGGCGCGTCGCTCTCGATGATGATGCGCTGCTTGTCGAGCGGGTCCCGCCGGCCTTCGGTGCGCATGGCCTCGTTGTAGATCCCGAGTTCCGCCCGCGTTTTAGCGATTTCGTTGTCGAGCTGGCGGAGGAGGGCGGGGTTCTGGTAACTCGTGCCGGGAAGCAGCCCCCGCGCCTTCTCCAGCAGCTCGAGCTTCACATTGAACCGCTTGGGCTCGTTGGCGAGCGCCTGCACGGTGGCCATGAGCAGGTTGAAGCGCTCCTCGGGCAACAGGCCAAGTTCATCCAGGTTGTGTTCCCTGATGAACGTCATGGCGAGCGGCCCGAACGCTTCCTCGCCACGGATGTTGAGGGTCAATAAATGGTTGAGATAGGCACGCGCTTCTTCAGGGTTCACAGCCGCAGGCTCCGTTGATTTTATTGAGATTGTAGATAATGACCGGAGTTGGCCGGGGATGCAAGAGAAATCCTAAGCCGGGTAGGAGAAGGCGGGCGGGCGCGGCCTCATGCGGTTTCGGATGGCGGCCCGGGGTCTCTCGGGTGGGCGACATGGCGGATGGCGCCCAGGATGGGCGTCACCTGGGCCTGGCGAATCGCCTGCATGTCGGTTATGTGGAAGTAGTGCTTAAGGAATTGCCTGAGCGCTTCCGGGGTTTTTTGCCGGACGCCCTCGCCGGTCATCCAGAAAAATTCGATCAGGCGCAACTGGGCCGGGGTCGCCATGCCTGGCCGGCGGCCCAGCGCGTCGTATTTTTTGCGCGCCCCGCGCGGGGTTCCGGCGCGGGCGGTGGGCCCGTTTTTCGCCTGCGATGGCCCCCGGGCCGGGAGCCCCCTGTTCCCTGCCGGCCGGCCTTTCACCGCTTTTCGGCTGACTGAATGCACCTGCCCGCCCAGGTACACCGGCCGCCAGCCCAGGCTGCTGAAATGGATAAGCAGTTCCTGGACTTCTTCCGGGCTCAGGTCCTTGGCGGATCGTTTGCCGAACAATATCCCGAGCAGGCCGCGGTAGAGCGCGTCGCTCAGTGCAAGCTCCTTTTTCGCGATATGAATTTTTGCCAGGTCACCCCGTCTCGGCATGGCGGTCCTCCTGTCGCCTCGCGGGTAATTTACGGCTCCGGGCGCAATCCGGCCATGGTTTTTTTGCGATGATCCTGGAGGAAAGAGAAAAGGCGGGGGGTCAGGCGCGGGAGCGGCTGTGGGCGGCTTTGACGTTGTGGCGGTAATCGCCGCCGTCCATGATTAGAAACTGCGACATCTCCTCCATGCGCGAATAGATGCGGCCGCCGATGCGCTCTTCCAGGCGCTCGCTCTTGTAGCTGTCGGAGGTGGCCTGGGTGTCCTGCAACCTTCCGGCGGCGCGCTTGTCGGGTTTTTGGCCAGCGCGGTTCAGGAAATTGGTGGTGAACAGGGTCACCTTGTCGGCGGCGTTGTAGCGGCTGGAGATGAACTGGTCGAGAACGGTGAGCTCCCACTCGTTGTTTCGCCCCTTGGCCAGCTCGTCGATGACCAGCAGGCGGGTGCGGATATAGGGCCGGATAACGGCCTGCTCGGACAGGTCCTCGGAATAGGCGTGGCGGATGTCGGACAGTAGCTGAAAGAAATCGACGAACCGGCCGTCAACGCCGTCTTCCAGGATGAGGGTTTTCAGGATGGCGACGGCCAGGTGGGTTTTGCCGAGACCAGGCGGCCCCATGAACACGAGCCCCTCGGGCAGCTTGCCCTTGCCGCTTCTGAAATCGGCGATGAAGTCCGCCGCGCGCGCCTTGGCGGTTTTCTGCGTCTTGTCCACCGGGACGAAGTTATCGAGGCTGGAGGCGGCGAATTTGCCTGGTATCCCGGCGTCGCCAAGCAGCCTGAGACGCCTTTTGAGGGTGGCGCAAGCGCAATCGTCGAGATAGGCGATGCCGTTTTCCTTCTCCCTGAAAACGCGGCCCTCACCGCCGCAGCGCTCGCAGTGAAAGCAGCTGCACAGGGCACCC
>QJWD01000242.1 GCA_003235465.1 Nitrospirota bacterium
GGCGAAATGAATAAAACCTTATCGAACTTGCTGGCCGCATTGCTGATCCTGATCGTGCCCATCGGCCTCTTTGTCTTGATGTACAATTCCATCGTGTCGAAGGAGGAAGGCGTGTACGCCTCGTGGGCGCAGGTGGAGAGCAGTTATCAAAGGAGGAGCGACCTCATCCCCAACCTGGTGGACACCGTCTCGCGTTACCTGAAGCACGAGGCGGACACCCTGGGCGAGGTGACCCGGGCGCGCGGCCAGGGAGATATGAAGGCGCTGGTGGACGAGTTGGTCGAGGCACAGAAAGCCTCGGCCGACCTGCTCGGGCGGGGCGAAGGCCTGCTCGATGACGATAAGGCCCTGGCGGCGCTCGCCGAGGCCCAACTCAAGGTGGGCGGCGGCATGCGGCGCATGGTCGCCCTGGTCGAAGGCTACCCGGACCTCAAGGCGTCGGACCAGTTTCTCGAACTTCAGGGGCAGCTCGAGGGCACGGAAAACCGCATCAACGTCGCGCGCCTGCGCTTCAACGAGGCGGTGGAAGCCTACAACCGGGCCATCCGCAAACTGCCCGGCAGCCTGGTGGCCGGGGTCGGCCGTTTTCAGCGCAAGGCCTATTTCAAGGCCGACGAAGGCACGCAAAATGCGCCGAAGCTCGACTTTCATTAAGGCCCTCCTGGCGTCCATCGCGATCCTCGCGGTGGTGAAACTCGCGCTGAACAGCGTCCGCGAGGGGCCCAGCCCAACCCTGGTCGAGGACGAGGCCCGTCTCTTCACCGCCGAACAGGCCGAGCGCCTGACCGAGTACCACCGCTTTCTGCTAAAGGACCACGGCATCGACTACCGCGTGCTGACGGCCACCGGCGTGGACGATATCGCGAGGTTCAGCATCGCCAGGTTCGAGGAGATGGACGTGGGCGGCGAAAGCACAGGCGGGCGCGGCCTGCTCCTCGTCATCGATGCCGGGCAGGATGCCGTGCGCCTCGAGGTGTCGCGCTCCCTGGAAGGGGTGTTCACCGACGCCTTCGTCACCTACATCCAGGAGCGGCAGATGGTGCCGTTCTTTCGCTACCAGAAGGTCGCCGACGGCATCCTCGCCACCACCGAGATGATCTACACCGAAGCCCAGAAGGCGGAAAAAAATTTCGGCTTCGATGAGCGCGAACAGCAGCCGGGCGCCGCCGGCGCGGGGGCCGGCACGCGCGCGCACATCGGCCAGGGCGAATCGGGGGAGGGTTTCGCGGGCGAAAACGTGGCGGCGGGAAAAATCCCCGAGGCCACGGTGATGGCCTACCTCAGGGCGATGGCCGAAGGAAACGCCAACCCCGGCCTCGATCTCTTCACCGCAAGCACGCGCGAGATGCTCGCGAATTGGACCGTCACCCCGGCGCAGATGGACAACATCGTGAACAGCTACCGCGCCTGCCACGCCGAACCGGCAAAACTGAACGGCGCGGGCAACCTCGCCGTCATCCGCTACCCGCCCGGGGAACGCGCCTGCGCGCCGTGGTTTCTGGAAAAGCAGGCGGGGCTCTGGCGGCTCGATCTCACCATGATGCAGCGGGCGGTGCGCTTCGGCCGCTCGAACGCCTGGCACTTCGACATGGCGGTAGCGCACCCCTACCGCTTCGCCTTCGGCGACTGGCGCTTCGACAGCCACGGCTTTCCCAGGACCCGTGGATGACGCGCGCGTAAAAGGGGTTGAGCCGGGCTCCGCATGTTATACAATCGACCCGTCCACGAAAGCCAACCAGGAGTCCAGCCTTGAAGCCCATCGTCACCGTCACCAACCTGTTTCCCGAAGCGGCCCTGGCAAAACTTACGCCGCATGTTGAACTGCGAACGAACCAGAGCGAGACGCCGCCCGCGCGCGAGGATCTCTTAAAGGCCGCGGCCGAAAGCCAGGCGCTCATCACCTACCTGTCGGACCCCATCGACCGGGACGTCATCGCCCGCGCGCGGGATCTCAAGATCATCGCCAATTACGGCGCCGGCTACAACAACATCGACGTCACCGAGGCGGCCAGGCGCGGCATCTGGGTGACCAACACCCCGGGCGTCCTGCACGAAACCACCGCCGACCTCACCTGGGCCATGATGCTGGCTGTTGCCCGGCGCATCGCCCCGGCCGATGCGTACACGCGCGCGGGCCGGTTCAAGGGCTGGAGCGCGAATATGTTTCTCGGCTCCGACGTGTACGGGAAAACCTTGGGCGTCATCGGCTGTGGCGAGATCGGCCGGGCGGTGGCCCGGCGCGCGGCGGGGTTCAACATGCGCGTGCTCTACCACCAGCGCCACCGCCTGCCCGGGGCGACCGAGCGCGAGCTCGGCCTCGAATACGTTTCGTTGGACGAGCTGCTTCGCCAGGCGGATTACGTCAGCCTGCACGTGCCGCTCACCGAGGCCACCCGTCATCTCGTAGGCGAGCGGGAACTCGCGCTCATGAAGCCGTCGGCGTTTCTCATTCACGCCGGGCGCGGCAAAGTGGTGGACGACGCCGCGCTGGTCGCGGCGATCAAAGCCGGGCGGCTTAAGGGCGCGGCGCTCGACGTGTACGAAGATGAGCCGAAACTTTCGGCGGGCATGGTGGAGATGGAGGAGCTGCTTCTTCTGCCGCACATCGGCAGCGCCAGCACCGAAACCCGCGACCGCATGGCGCTCCTCGCCGCCGACAACGTGCTCGACGCCCTCGCCGGTAAAACGCCGCGCTCGCTGGTGCCGGGCTGGGGGGGCTAGCTTCAGACGTTGAAGCGGAAGTGGGCGATGTCGCCGTCCTTGAACAGGTAGTCCTTGCCTTCCACGCGCAGGCGGCCGGCCTCCTTCACCGCCTGTTCGGATTTCAGCGCCACCAGGTCGTCGTAGTGGTAGATCTCGGCGCGGATGAAGCCCTTCTCGAAATCGGAATGGATGGCGCCCGCCGCCTGCGGCGCGCGGGTGCCCTGGCGCACCGTCCAGGCACGGTTCTCCTTGCCGCCGACGGTGAAGAATGTGATCAGATCGAGCAGGTCGTAACCGGCGCGGATCATTTTGGATAGGCCGGTTTCCTCGAGGCCCATTTCCTCCTGAAAGGCGCGCCGCTCCTCGAGGTCGTCGATCTCCATGATCTCGTTTTCCAGTTTGCCCACCAGCACCACGTGCCCCGCGCCTTCGCTCTTCGCCCGCGCCTCCACCGCCTGGACGTGGGCGTTGTCCGTCTCGCCCGGGTCGGCGATGTTGCAGACGTAAAGCACGGGTTTTGCCGTCAGCAGGTTGAGCGATTTCAGGTAGCGCGTTTCCTCGTCGCGGCTTGTTTTAAGGAGGCGCGCCGGCTGGCCCGCGTCCAGCAGGGCCGCCAGGCGGCCTATCACGTCCATCTGCATGCGCGCCTCGGCGTTGCCGCTTTTCGCGAGCTTTTCGATTTTCACCTTGCGCCGCTCCAGGCTCTCCATGTCGGCGATCATCAGTTCGGTCTGGATCACGTCGATGTCGCCGACGGCGTCGATGCGGTTTTCGACGTGCGGGATGTTGCTGTCCTCGAAGCAGCGGACGATGTGGGCGATGGCGTCGACCTCGCGGATGTGG
The DNA here is from genome assembly GCA_003235465.1 of Nitrospirota bacterium. Next base: position 3,547 of record QJWD01000242.1, read on the forward strand.
CCGAGAAACTTGTTGCCGAGGCCCTCGCCCCGGCTCGCGCCCTTGACCAGCCCGGCGATGTCGACGAAGGTGAGGGTGGTGTGGACGGTTTTTTCGGCCGGGATGAGGCGGTCGATGGTGTCGAGGCGCGGGTCCGGCACCGCCACCACCCCGGTGTTGGGTTCGATGGTGGTGAAGGCGTAGTTGCCCGATTCGGCGCCCGCCTGGGTGAGCGCGTTGAAGATGGTCGATTTGCCCACGTTGGGAAGCCCGACGAGGCCGCAGTGAAAACCCATGTCTGTCCTTTCTGGTTAGGGTGCGCCCCCCGGGCGCTTCAGGAATAGGATGGATGCCGCCTGTTAAACGATTTGAGAAAGACGAGGCTGAGAAGCACCACGAGCGCGTAGCCGCCGAGCAGGCGAAAAAAATCCGCCGTGCTCATAACGCTCAGAGCGGTGAGAAACAGCACCGCGCCGACGTTGCCAAAGGCCCCGGCGAGGCCCGCCATGCGCCCTGTCAGGTCGCGGCGGATGAGCGGCACCATGGCGAAGCAGGCGCCGTTTCCCGCCTGCAGGAACATCGAGCAGAGAAGCGCCACCGCCACCGCGTAGGCCACCGGCCAGCCGGAATCGAGAGTGCTCATCACGCCGTACCCCAGCGCGCCGCCGGCTACGGTCAGCGCCAGGGTGCGGCGCGGGCCGAAGGTATCGGCGAGCCAGCCGCCGCCCGGCCGCGTCACCACGTTCATCAGGGCGAAGCTCGAACCGAGCACGCCGGCCACCGTCACCGACAAGCCGAAGGTGGTTTCGAGAAAGCCGGGAAACATCGACACCACCGCCAGCTCCGAGCCGAAGGTGAGCGCATAAACCAGGCACAGGATGACGATGCGGGAAAACGCGTAGTGCTTCTCGGGCGGAATGGGCGCGTCGAGCCGGGGCCGGTTGACGGCGATGGAGCGGTAAACCCCGAAACCGTACAGGAGCATGAGCAGGCCGCCAAGAACCCACGCCCAGGGGGTGGTAAAAAGCGGCGCCGGCGGCCCCGCCAGCGTCCACAACACCGCGCCCACCGCCGCGTACACCGGCATCCACAACAGGGCCTGCAAGAGCAGGTCCCTTTGCGAGGTGACCTCGACGGGCTCCACTAGGCTCAGCTTGAATTGGCGCTCGGCCCCCGCCGCTTCCTCGGAGAAGCGGTAGTAAACGCCCGCCCACAAAAGGCACAGGACGCCGGAAAACGCCGCCGCCACCCGCCAGCCGAGAGGTTCCGAAAACAGCGCCGCCACCGGCGGCAGGGCGAACGCCGCGAACGCCGCGCCGAAGTTGCCCCAGCCGGCGTAAATCCCCTGCGCCCGTCCCATTTTATCCGGCGGGAACCATTCGGCGATCATCTTGATGCCCACCACGAAGCCGCCGCCGGCGATGCCCATCAACAGGCGCGCCAGCAGAAATTCCGAATAATCGGCAGCCAGGGCGAAATAGAAGCTCACGAGCGCCGCGTACAGGAGCAGGGCCGAGAACACCCGGCGCGGCCCGAAGCGGTCCACCAGCGTGCCGATGATGATGCGCGCCGGGATGGTGAGGGCGACGTTCACGATCATGAGAATGTTGATCTCCTCCGCCGACAGGCCCACCGTGCGCATCAGGGTGGTGTTGAAGGGAGCCATGTTGAACCAGGCGGCGAAGGTCAAAAAAAAAGCGACCCACGTGAGGTGCAGGACGCTTTTTTGCTTGCTGTCAAAACCGAACATTCATGGGGGCGGCGTGTCGCCGTGTTACTGCGGGCCCTTGTTGACCATCAACTGGCGGGATTCCACGACGCCTTGATCGTCGAAGGTGATGAAGATGTCCTTGGACGTGTCGTCGCCCAGCGCCTGATACTTGTTGTATTCGTAAATCCAGACTTCCTTGTCGTTCTGGATGCCCTTCTTAAAGGGCTTGCCGAGCATCACCAGCACGTCGGTCCTCGTCGTGCTGCCGACGACGATTTGGTCGGCCGCGCCTTCATCGAAATTCTTTCCCGTGGTTCCGCAACCCTGAAGGAACAGGCCTGCGACAAGCACTCCGCACAACATCCACGTTTTTATCATCGGTTTCCTCCTCTACGTATCGGGATTGGGCGAGGCTAAGCGGAAGGATTAAAGCCCGCCTGCGAAAATTATTTGTAACCCGCGCCCGGGTTTAGAGAACCGCCTGAGCCCCGATATTAACACGCTACAGGGAAAATGAAAACAAGCGAGTATGCGCGGTGGACGGGCCTGGGCCGCGCCCGTTTCAAACAGGCGGTCAGGAAAGGGAAATATTGAATTTTTCCTGGTGCAGCTTCGGGTTCACCTTGAAGCTGATCTCCACCCGGTAGGCCATTTCGATGTCCTCGATGTAGCGCCCCTCCTCCTCGAACATCTGGTCGTAGATCACCGGGTGCACCTCGACGTGGACGGTATTTTTTTCGGGCTGGCTGCCCGCTAGGCGCTGAATGTCGCGGATGATGTCGTAGCAGATCGTCAGCGGCGATTTGGTGTAGCCCTTGCCGCCGCAGTACGAGCAGGGGTCGCACAAGGTCTGCACGAGGCTTTCGCGCACCCGCTTGCGCGTCATCTCGGCGAGGCCGAGTTCTGAGATTTTCAGGATTTTCGTTCGCGAGCGGTCGGACTTGAGGGCCTGGGTGAGGGCGTTCCAGACAATCTCCTTGCTCTCCTCGCGCGCCATGTCGATGAAATCGACGATGATGATGCCGCCGATGTTCCTGAGCCTGAGCTGGTAGACGATTTCCCGGACCGCCTCCAGGTTGGTTTTCAGGATGGTCTCCTCGGGGTCGCTGTGGCCGACGAACTTGCCGGTGTTCACGTCGATGGCCACCAGCGCCTCGGTCTGGTCGATGGAGATGTAACCGCCGGACTTCAGCCACACCTTGCGGTCGAGGGCGCGGTTGATTTCGAGTTCGATGCCGTAATGATCGAAGATCGGCACCGGCAGGTCGTGCAGTTCGATCTTGCCCACCAGGTGGGGCATGTAGGTGGAGCAGAACTCGACGCACTGGTCGTAGTCGTCCTTCGAGTCGATGACCAGCCGCTGCAGGTCCTGGCTGCACAGGTCGCGGATGGAGCGGAACACCAGGTTCAGGTCCTCGTACAGCATCTGGAAGGCGCCGCTGGTTTCCGAGCGCGCCTTGACGTTCTCCCACAGCCGGTGCAGGAAGGTGAGGTCGGTCTCGAAATCCTCCTTCTGGCAGCCCTGCGCCGCGGTGCGGACGATGTAGCCGCCGCCGTTGCCAATGCCCTGGATGAGGTTCCTCAGCCGCTCCTTCTCGATTTCATCCTCGATGCGCCGGGAAACGTTGACGTGGTGCACCGTCGGCATGTAGACCAGGTAGCGGCCGGGCAGGCTGATGTAGGTGGTGATGCGCGCGCCCTTGGTGCCGAGCGGGTTCTTGGCCACCTGGACCATGATCTCCTGGCCCTCGGTCAACAGGTCCTGAATGGGGAAGGGCGGGCTCGCCGGGCGCAGCGGCTTGTCCTGGTTTTCCGGGTCCTTGTCGTCCTTCATCGGCAGGGTGTTGCCTTCCTCGTCCTGCAAATCCACCATGTCGAGCAGGTCGATATCGCCGACGTAAAGAAACCCCGCCTTTTCGAGGCCGATGTCGACGAACGCCACCTGCATGCCAGGCAGCACCTTGGTCACCTTCCCCTTGTAGATGTTGCCGACGATGCCCTTGTTTTCCTTGTGCTCGATGAACAGCTCCACGAGCTGGTTGTTCTCGACGAGGGCGACGCGTATCTCGCGCGGGTTGGAATTGATGAAAATTTCCGAAAGCATCTTGATTCCGGCTTATGCCGCTTCCCGGCCGGGGCCATGCCCTGGCACCCCGGCAATGCCGAAGGCGGGCGGGAGCAACTTGGTTGAACCTTGATTATATGAAACTGAGGGGAAGATTATAGCACGCTTTGGCCCGAGCCCGGCAACAAAGCCCTGCCTGTTTTGCCGGGTCAGTGGAGGCCGCGCCGCATCTCGATATTGAGCAGGAGGCCGATGGCGATGAAGTTGGAAAGCAGCGACGAGCCGCCGTAGCTTAAAAGCGGCAGCGGAACCCCGGTGACGGGGAACAGCCCGATGGTCATGCCGATGTTGAAGATAACATAATAGGCGATGGAGCCGACGAGGCCGAGCGCGACGAACATGCCGAAGCGGTCGCTGGCGCGAAAGGCGATATGGAGCCCCTTGAGCAGCAAAAGCAGGTAGAGCGAGAACAAAACCACCACGCCGACGAAACCGGTTTCCTCGGCGAACACCGAGAAAATGAAATCGGTATGCTTTTCCGGCAGGAAATTCAACCGGCTCTGGGTGCCCGCCAACAGGCCCTTGCCCCAGAACCCGCCCGAGCCGATGGCGATTTTCGACTGGATCGAATGGTAACCCGCGCCCAGCGGGTCGAGGTTGGGGTTGAACAGGGTGAGCAGCCGCGTTTTCTGGTAGTCCTTGAGAAAGAACCACATCGAGGGCGCAAGCGCCGCCAGAAGCAGGAAAAGCTTGAGCAGGGTGCGGTAATTGAACTCGATGGCGGTGACGAAGATCATGAAAATAAAGAAGATGATCATCGCCGTGCCGAGGTCGGGCTGGACGAAGATGAGCCCGCCGAGAAGCCCGGTCAGGAGCAACGGCACGAACAGGTCCTTCAGTTGATACTGGCTTTGCATCTTGCCCGTTTCAAAATACTTGGCGAGGGCGATGATGAGGGCGATCTTGGCGAACTCGGACACCTGGATGCTCACCGAGCCGATATGAATCCAGCGCCGCGACCCGGAGGCGACGGTGCCGAACAGGAGAACGAAAGCCAGGGCGAGAACGGTGAGGGCGTAAATCGCGTAGCCGTAGCGGCTGAGCAGCCGGTAGTCGACGAGCAGGGCCAGCGCCATCGCCGCCAGCCCGTAACCGATCCAGTAAACCTGCTTCAGGTACAGGCCGCGAAAAAACGCCTCCGGCCGCCCGTGGTTGGCGCTGTAGATGATCACCACCCCCAGGCAGGCGATGCCGAGCGCCAGGAGAAAGAACCACCAGTTGAAATTGGATACCAGACGGCGATCGATCATAATCCGCGCCATTTTATCATAGGGGACAGCCGGCCGGCGTCATTTCGTGCCTCGGCGGCTTCCCCGCTGGAAAAAATTATTGCTGATTCGCCTCTTGCCGGGTAGCCGGGCCCGGCTTTCAGAAAACCTGGAAGGTTATAAAAATCAATCCCCCGCTACCGCTGCTCAAATAATAATCGATCTTCCTCGCCCGTTGTAAACACTCGATTTAGGCCGTTACTCACGGGATTATCCACAGGTTGCTGACAGCCGTTGTGGATAAAGTAACAGACTGTATTACAGGGGGTTCTGGGGTGCGTGGCGCGGGGGTTTGCGGCCCGCCCGCGAGGCATGCCCTTGTCCCATGCGGCTCCCTTGGGAGGGCCAGCGGAAGGCCGCCATTTCATCGGTGGTGAGGTGGTTTTCCACCCCGAACGCGAGCGAAAGCGCGGTTAAACGCAGGATCGCCGACCGTCAATAATTTGATGTTCCATGGAGGCCCATTTCATGTGGAAACTGCCTGTGAAAAGCCGAATTTGCTTCCCCTCACTCGCGAACATGGCCAGCAAAAGGGCGCGCGCGGCCTGCCAATTTTTTGATGCCCCGAAAACCCCTAGATACCGCGTTGGAACCGGGGTTTGACAGGCGATTTTTAACCTGTGGAAAACTGGAGCCTGTCAAGCCGCGGCGGGAAAAAAAATTTTCCATACCCATATTCTCAATAAAGGCGTTTAAATATCAGGAGTTGCGGAGAGGGTGCCGAGAGGCGAAAATTGCCCTCCACGGATATTTTAGGCAACCCCCGCCCGCCGGCGCCGCTTGTTCACATTTTACTCACAGGCGAAAAAACTCCGCCGGTGGGGATTTCGAGGCTTGAAAAAGGGCGCTTCGAAGCGCCCGTTGGCCCTGGCTCAGGGTGCTTCGAGCATTTTAGCCATGTCCGAAGGCAGGGGGGCGAGAAGCGAAAGCGGCTCGCCCGAAACCGGATGGGGGAATTCCAGACGGTGGGCGTGCAGCGCCTGCCTCGCCATGCGCGGGGTGTTCGCCCCCGTTTTGCCGCCATAGAGCTTGTCCCCCACAATGGGATGGCCGAGGGCGGCCAGGTGCACGCGAATCTGGTGCGTGCGCCCGGTTTTAGGCATCAGGCGAAGGTAGGTGAAGCCCTGCCGCCGTTCGATCACCTCGTAAGCGGTTTCGGCGGCGCGGCCGTGCGTTTCATCGGCGGCCATTTTCTTGCGGTGGCGGCGGTTGCGGCCGATGGCGAGGTCGATCACGCCGCGGTCGCGCGCGAGGCGGCCCTGCACGAAGGCGAGGTACACCTTTTTGATTTCCCGCGTCTTGAACAGTTTCGCGAGGCCCCGGTGCGCGGCTTCCGATTTGGCGGCGATGACGAGGCCCGAGGTCTCCTTGTCGAGCCGGTGGACGATGCCGGGGCGCTCCACCCCGCCGATGCCCGAAAGATTTTTGCAATGCGCGAGCAGCGCGTTGACCAGCGTTCCCTCCCGGTGGCCGGGCGCGGGGTGGACCACCATGCCCGCCGGCTTGTCGATGACGATCAGGTGGTCATCCTCGTAAACCACGGCAAGCGGCAGGGCTTCCGGTTTTGCCGCAAGCGGCGTCGGGGCGGGCAAATCGAGGGTGACCCTGTCGCCCGCCTTGAGCAGCGTCGAGGCGCGCGCGGCCAGGCCGTTAACCGCCACCCGGTTTTCCTCGATCAATTTCTTGATGCGCGACCGGCTTGCCTCGTCCTGAACCGAGGCGAGGAACACGTCCAGCCGCTTGTGCTCGTCGGCGGGGCCGGCGGAAAATTCAAAATGGCGCATGATTCAAGGAGCGTTGCGGCCGAGCCTGGAGATGATCTCAAGCAGCTTTCTTTCCCCCAGCATGCGGTCGACAAAGAAGAAGATGAGCACGAGCAGGAGAAAAATCGCGCCGTGCATAAGCAGGGGGGCCATGGCGGTGAAGACGGTGAGCGAGGCTAGGGGGAGCTCTCCGGCTTCCAGCTTTTCGATCATCAGGAACGGGTTGGCGAGCAGCGGCAAGCGCCAGAACAGGGCGGCCAGCCCGCCGGCCCAGATGAAGGCCATGAACCCGGCCGCCCACGGCCAGATTTTTTGCAGGGAGGTTCTGTGAGTGACGTAACGTTCCTGTTCCGGGGTCAGCATGGGTTCGGCCTCACGCGGGTGGGTTCGGGGATCGAAGGCGGGCCTTGGCCGGACTCTATTTTTCCATCAGCCGCGGCATCAGCTCCACCAGGTTGCAGGGCTTGTGGGTGGAGTCCATCTGGTGCACGAGGATCTGGTCCCAGGCGTCCCTGCATGCGCCGGTGGAGCCGGGCACGGCGAACAGGAAGGTTCCCCTGGTCACGCCGGCGGTGGCGCGCGACTGGATGGTCGAGGTCTTGATGTTCTGGTAACTCAGCATGCGGAACAGTTCGCCGAAACCGGGGATGGATTTTTCGTACAGCCCCTCGAAGGCTTCCGGCGTCACGTCGCGCCCGGTCACGCCGGTGCCGCCGGTGGCGATCACCACATCCACATCCGCCCTGTCGATCCAGGCGCGAAGCGTCTCCTGCAATAGCGGGATCTCGTCGCGGACGATCTTGCGGTCCGCCAGGTGATGGCCGGCGGCCTGAAGCCTGTCCACCAGCGTCTGTCCCGAGGTGTCGTTATCGAGGGTGCGTGTATCGGAAACGGTGAGGATGGCGATGTTCACGCATTTTTTTTTCGACGGCTCGCTCATGCTGTGATCTCCTGCCGGGAAACCGGCTGCCGAACAACCCTCTTCCCCGCGAGCGGGCGGCGGATAAGGCTGGATTTGCGGCGCGGTTTCACGTTACATTAAGGCCCCCGTGGCACGGGGGCGAATGCCGCCCGGACGGGCGGCGCAAGAACCGAAGTATACCCGCAAACCCAAAGGGGTTCAACCATGCCCTCCGCACTCGTCACCGGCGGCGCCGTGCGCATCGGCCGGGCCATCGCCCTTCACCTTGCGAGAAAGGGCTTCGGCATCGCCCTGCATTACCATCGTTCGAGCGAAGCCGCCGAAACCGTCCTGGCCGATATCGCACGCCTGGGTGTTCGCGTTCGCGGCTACCCGGCGGATTTCACCGACCTCGCGGAAACCGTGAAACTCGGCGAAAAGGCGGCGCGCGATTTTCCCGACCTGGAACTGCTGGTCAACTCCGCCGCCAATTTCATCCCCGAGGATATTGAGCGCACGGAAACCCGAAGCCTCACCGACACCCTGAACATCAACCTGATGTCGCCGTACCTGCTCATGCGCGATTTTAAGCGGCTGGTGGGCCGCGGCATGGTGGTCAACATCCTCGATGAGCGGGTTCTGAAAAACATCCCGACGTTCGCCGCGTATTCGGTATCCAAATACGGCCTGCATCATTTAACGCGGCTCGCCGCCGTCGAATTCGGCGACCAGGTGCGCGTGAACGCCATCGCCCCAGGCCTCATCCTGCCGCCGCCCGGCCGGGGGGATGAGTACCTGAAACGCGAGGCGGAGAAAAACCCCCTGAAGAGCCACGGCACGGTGGACGACGTCTGCCGCGCCCTCGATTACCTGATTAAAAGCCCGTTCGTCACCGGCGAGACGTTGTTCGTCGACGGTGGCGGCTCCAAAACCTGAAGGTCAGGGGCGTTGCAGGCGAAGCCGGCAGTTGTCGCAAAAATCAGCCGCGTTTTTGGTAGGTGAGGGGGTCTTTGGCGCCAGCATCCTGAAACCCTTTGAGGCGAAGCCGGCAGCTGTCGCACATGCCGCAGGCGAGGCCGCTGGCGTCGGGCTGGTAGCAGCTGTGGGTCAGGCTGTAATCGACGCCGAGCTCAAGGCCCAGCCGGATGATGTCGGCCTTGCTCATGTCGATGAGCGGCGCGTGGATTTTGATAGGCGTTTTCCCCTCCACCCCCGCCCGCGTCGCGAGGTTGGCCAGCGTCTCGAAGGCGGTGATGTATTCCGGCCGGCAATCCGGGTAGCCGCTGTAGTCGACGGCGTTGACGCCCACGAACACATCGCGCGCGCCCGTCACCTCGGCGACGGCTAGGGCGTAGGCGAGGAAAATGGTGTTTCTCGCCGGCACGTAGGTGATGGGGATGCCCGAGGCCATTTCCGCCTCGCTCCGGCCGGTGGGCACCTCGATATCGGCGGTGAGCGCCGAGTGGCCGATGGCGGCGAGGTCGACATTCAGCACCCGGTGCTCCGCCGCGCCCATTCGGCGGGCGATGCCGCGCGCCCGGTCGAGCTCCAGCCGGTGCCGCTGGCCGTAGTCGAAGCTTAGGGTAATTGCTTGATATCCTTGGTCTTTTGCGATGGCCAGGGTGGTGGTCGAGTCGAGCCCGCCGCTCAACAGGACGATGGCTTTTAGGGTCATGGCTGTTTGGGAATGATTCTTGACATTACCGGGGGTTATTATATACTAACTCATTTACATAAACCCCTGCAAAATAGGACCGTTGTTCGTTTTCAGATATGTTCGATAATCTCTCCGATCGGCTGGAGTCGATCTACAAAAAACTCAAGGGCCGCGGCGTTCTGAAAGAAGCCGATGTCGACCAGGCGCTGCGCGAAATTCGCGTGGCGCTCATCGAGGCCGACGTCAGCCTTCCCGTTCTCAAGGACTTTCTCGCCCAGGTGCGCGAGAAGGCCATCGGCCAGGAGGTGCTGAAAAGCCTGACCCCGGGCCACCAGATGGTCAAGGTGGTGAACGACGAACTTACCCGGCTGCTTGGCGACGATTTCCGCGAAATCGAAATGGCGTCCAAGCCGCCGACGGTCCTTCTGATGGCGGGGTTGCAGGGTTCCGGTAAAACCACCACCGTCGGCAAGCTCGCCCGCCGCTTCAAGGAAAAGGGCAAGAACTGCCTGCTGGTGCCGGCGGACGTGTACCGCCCCGCCGCCATCGAGCAGCTGAACGTGCTCGGCCGCGATCTCGACGTCGCGGTGTACCATGCGGGGGACGAGAAGGACCCGGTCGCCATATGCAAGAACGCGGTGGAGGAAGCGGGGCGCAGCCTGCGCCATGTGGTGATCCTCGATACCGCCGGGCGCACCCAGGTCGACGATGCGTTGATGGAGGAACTGAAGC
>QJWD01000366.1 GCA_003235465.1 Nitrospirota bacterium
GTATTCCATGTAACTTTATAAGAGTAAAATATTTACTCGCGTTTGTAAAGCCTTGTAAAACCGGATTGAGCGCTTTTTCAAGAAAGCCGCCGAGCAAGCGGGTTTGCTCCGGCAAATCTAGCGCGCGGGTTTTACCCCGGCCGGCCTTTCGCCATGGTGTTTGGCGGGGTGGTACATGAGCCCGCTGACGGCGCCAAACAGGTCGTTCAGGCTGTAGTGCCCCTTTTTCAGCACCCGGTCGACCTTGCCCTCCAGGCTCTGGATTTCGGTGTCGCTCAGTTCCTTCGCGGTGACCATGAGAACCGGAACACGGCGAAGGCGCGGGTCCGCCTGCAGGCGTTCGAGAAATTCCGGGCCTTCCATGTCCGGCAGCATCCAGTCGAGAAGGATCACCCCTGGCGTTTCGCGTTCCATGATCTTGAAAGCCGAGCGCCCGTGAATCGCCTCCACCACATGCCACCCTTCCCTCTTGAGCAACCGGCAAATCGCCTTGCGGTTGGCCAGGTCGTCCTCCACGACGAGCAGCGGCGTCTCGGGATAGGTGGTGCGGTGCTTCTTGAGCGCGGCGAAGAACAGTTTCCAGTCGATGGGTTTCACCAGGTATTCGTTAGCGCCGAGGCCGAGCGCGCGTTCCTTCTCGTCGAGGATGGTGAGCATGACCACCGGCGTTTTCTGAAGCGCGGGGTCGGCCCTCAGTTGCTCGAGCACCGTCCAGCCGTCCATGCCCTGCATCATGACATCGAGGGTGATGATGTCCGGCGAAGCCTCGCGCGCCAGGCGAAGCCCCTCCTCGCCCGAAGAGGCCGTCATCACGCGGTAACCCTCGCGCTCCGAAAAACGCCTCACCAGGTCGCGTACGATCTGGTCGTCGTCGATCACCAGCAAAAGATCGCGCGACGCGTCCTCCCCGGCGGGGGTGGCCGCCTCCGGCGGCGCGGTTTCGTCCTTCTCCTCGTGGCCGACGGGAAAGCTCTCCGGCACGCTCGTGGCCTCCAGCATGCCGGGAATCTCAGGCTGGCTCACATCCGCCGGCAGGTTGACGGTGAACACCGATCCCTTGCCCCGGTCGCTCGAGACGCTGATGTCGCCGCCAAGCATCTGGCACAGGCGGTGGCAGATGGAAAGACCAAGCCCGGTGCCGCCGTATTTGCGCGTCGTCGTCGCCTTCCCCTGGGTGAAGGCCTGAAACAGGGTGAGGATTTTTTCCGGATCGATGCCGATGCCCGTGTCGCGGACGGTGAACTGCACCCAGTCCCGGTCGCCGATGCGCCGCCGCCTGACATCGAGCACCACCTCGCCGTCCTCGGTGAACTTGTTGGCGTTGCTGAGCAGGTTGAGGAGCACCTGCCTAAGCCTAGCCGGGTCGGAATTCATCTCCCCGGGCGAGCCCTCGAACGCAACCTGAATGCGGTTGTCGTTCCGCCTCGCCAGCGGACGGATGGTGGCCATCACGTCTTCGACCAGGGTTTCCAGCGAAAAACGCTCGACCGCAAGGTCGACCTTTCCCGCCTGAATTTTGGAAAAATCAAGAATGTCGTTGACGAGGCCGAGCAGGTGGCGGCCGGCGGTCTCGATGGAATTGATATCCTCCACCAGGTCGGCCCTGCCGAGCTTTTCCGCCTCGAACTTGATGATTTCCCCATAGCCCAGAATGGCGTTGAGCGGCGTGCGGAACTCGTGGCTGATGTTGGCGATGAAATCGCCCTTGAGACGGGCGCCCGCCAGCGCATCCTCGCGCGCGACAACGAGGGATTCCTCGGCCAGCTGCCGGCTGGCGATTTCTTCTTTCAGTTGCTGGGTCTGCTCTTCGAGATCGCGGGTTTTCTCCTTGAGCGCTTCCTCGGCCTGGCTGCGGCTTGCGATTTCTGCCTTCAGTTGCCGGGCCTGCTCTTCGAGGTCTCGGGTTTTCTCCTTGAGCGCTTCCTCGGCCTGCCTGCGGCTCGCGATTTCTTCTTTCAGTTGCCGGGCCTGCTCTTCGAGATCGCGGGTTTTCTCCTTGAGCGCCTCCTCGGCCTGGCCGCGGCTCGCGATTTCCGCTTCGAGGTTTTCCGCCTGCGCCTTCAGGTCGCGGGTGCGTTCGGCCACCTTCAGCTCCAGGTCCTCGTTGCGGCGGGCGAGCAGGCCGTACAGCGCCGCCCCCTCGAGGGCGTTGGCGGTGCTTTGCAGGATGATGGACAGCGGGTAAAGCACCGACTCGTTCACCGCCTGGCCGGAGGAAACCACCCCGGCGAACATGCCGCGCACTCGGGAGCGCGTGGCGAGGACGTGCAGGATCATCGTCTTGCCCTTGCCGCCGGTGGCGACCACCACCGGCCGGTTCTGCCTCACCGCCCAGGCGAAGTTGCCGTTTTCGACCTGCTCGTCCACCTCCTGGCCGATGCGTTCGCGCGCGTCCGCGGGGTCGACCTGGTTCAGGCGGAATTCGGAGCTGTCTTCGTCCACTCGGAAGAAGGCCATGCGGTCGAAGCTCGCGAGCCGCTTCAGGTGGCCGAGCGACAAGGCCAAAATCTTGTCCGGATCGCCTGCGAGTCTGGCGTCGTGGTGCAATTCGCCAAGCGAGGCGAGAAGATCGAGGCCGAACAGGTTGGAGCGCGCGAGCTTTTCCAGGTAGTGGATACGCCGCGCCTTTTTATCCTCGGCTTTCATGTCTTTGTCCGATTCCGTCATCCCGCCATTCCGATTGCAGTGTTTCGCCGCCCCGCTTAGGTCGCCCGATTGAGATTTCGCCCGCTTCCCTGCCACGCCGTTACGTTAGGTGAAGGTTTGCGCCATCTCGCCGGCCTGTTGCTCCACCCGCGCGAGCAGCGCCGTCAAGTCTTCGATTTCCAGGCCGAGCGCCGCCCAGGCTTCCGGCACAAGTGGCGGCACGAAGCGTTCGCCGCTCGCGCCAAGTTCCAGGCCGTGCACCAGCACATCGGCCACGTGCACAATGGCTGATCCGATGAAATTTTCATCCGCCGGCTTCGGCGCATGGTGGCCGCGCACCATGGCGGCGAGGCTTGCGGGCAGCTTCCATTTCAACAGGAGCGCAGCACCCACCTCGGCGTGGTCCACCCCCAGCACCGCGCGCTCGGCGTCGATCAGAAGTCCGCCGCGCTCATAGCTGAGAACCGCCTCTTTCATTTCGGCCGGGTAATTCATGAACAGCACCAGCCTGCCGATGTCGTGCAACAGGCCGGCGACGTAAAAACGCTCCACGCCGGACTCCTGCCTGAGCACCGCTATGTTGCGCGCCGCGATGCCACAGGCGATGCTGTGCAGCCAGAACGACGCCATGTCCAGGTGCTCGCCTGAGACGCCGCGAAAATAGCGGATCACCGTGGTGGCGAGAACCAGGTCCCGCACTTCGCCCATGCCGACGAGGGTGATGGCGTGCTCTAGTGTGTCGATGGCGGTTTCGAAGCCGTAATACGGGCTGTTGACGATCTTGAGCAGGCGCGCGGTCAGGCCGCTGTCGGCGCCGATGATGCGGCCGAGGTCGGCGAACGAGGTTTCGGGATCTTCCACCGCTTCGTTGACCTTGAAAAACACCGCCGGCAGGGTTCCCACCTGCACGGTGCCCTCGACGAAATTCTCAGCCTTCATCGTCTGCTCCCACGGGGCTCTCGCCGGCGATGCCGCGCAGGCGGTATTCATAGAGTTCGTTAATTATCGGATGCGTCCTGTCGTTAAAACTGAACAGCGCTTCCAGCGCTTCTTTGGCGGGCGCGGCTTCCTCCGGCCACGGCGGCTCGCCCCCCTCTTTCACGACGTTCCCGCCACGGACCTCCACCGCCGCCACGCCCCAGGAGCGGAGAATGCGAATCTGCTGCTCGGTGAGCGGCTCGCCCCCCGCAATCAGCTTTCGTCCGTAACGATTCATCACCGCCTTTTCCGGCACCATCCCCGGCTTCAGGTCGGCCGCCCGAACCCTGCTCGCCATCACCGCTCCTAGTCCGGCGCCGTCCCGCGCCCCGATTTAACGATAAAACCGTTAGTTTTCAATACTATACATTATACCCCACTTCGCCCCCGTTGGGGCCCGGGAAGGCGCTTTTCGGCCCAACAATCGGTATTTTTGGCGCTATTTTGGGGGCTGGAGGGCACATTCCCTCCCCCGGCGCACCCCCGAAGGCCGGCACGCCGCCGGGCGCGGCTTCCTCGCGGGTTCCTTTATTGCTATTGAAAGTATGCGGGAAATTGTGTAATGAGGGGA
>QJWD01000236.1 GCA_003235465.1 Nitrospirota bacterium
CACCAGCCCTTTCCCCTGAGCCCTTCGGAAGGAAAAGCCGCGACTTGACCCAAGGAAACGGTTGACAGCGGCCCGCGCTTCGTAAATAATATGCTAATTCACGGTTTTATAAATAGTTAGACTCGCCTCTCCCGGCGTTTTTCTGGCCGTTTGAGGCCGCCTTTCGGCGCCACCTGGGACGCATGGACCGCTACTGGGAACAGTTCAAGACGCCTTTTTTGTGCTTCGCCGGCTTCTCCGGAGTGGGTAAAACCACCCTCCTCGAACGCCTGATCGCGCGCTTCGAGGCAGACCGGGTGCGCGTCGGCTACTACAAGCACGACGCCCACCGCTTCACCATGGACAAGGAAGGCAAGGACACCTGCCGCGCCAGCCAGGCGGGCGCCGGCATCATCACCATCAACGACCCCAGCCACTTTGCCGTCATCGGCGGCGAGGAGTGGAAGAAACGCACCATCACCCACGCCCTCGAACAGTGCGACTGCATTCTCATCGAAGGTTACAAGCTCTCGCCGTTCGACAAGGTGGTCTTTCTCGACCAGGCGGGCAAGATGCCGATCCCGCCGTCCACGCCGGGCATCAAGGCGGTAATCCACCAGGGCGTGATCGACCCCAGTGTGAACGAAACCTGGCCGCGCTTTCACCGCGACCAGATCGACGAGATCTACGCCTTCGTCCTCGACCATTTCCGAAAGGCCTCCAAACCGCTTTTTGGCGCCGTGTTCGTGGGCGGGCAAAGCAGGCGCATGGGCCAGCCCAAGTTCTCTCTCGCCTACAACGGCGTCTCGGAAACCGAGCGCATGGCGCGCCTGCTCGGCAAGTTCTGCGAAAAGGTTTACCTTTCCTCGCGGGCGGATCTCGACATGGGCCAGCTTGCCGAATCCACCGGCGCCACGCGCATCGACGACACCCACATCGGGCTCGGGCCGGTGGGCGGGCTGGCCACGCTGATGGGCGCGCACCCAGACAAGGCCTGGCTGATCACCGCCTGCGACATGCCGTTCCTCGGCGAGGAAAATTTCAGCACCATCGTGCGGGAGCGCGACCCGCTGCGCTACGGCACCTGTTTTCTCAAGAAGGGCCGCCTAGGCTTCGAGCCGATGTGCGCCATCTACGAACCGAAGTTCATCATCCCGCTGTTCGAAGCGATGAGCCGAGGCGACCTGTCGCTTTCCCGCATCATCGCCGACCTGCCGTTTAGGCGGGTGAGTGTGCCCGAAGGCGAACGCACGAGCTTCATGAACATCAACACACCCGAAGAGTACGACGTGGCGCGCGCCAAGCGCGAGAAGGAGCAAGCATCCTCATGAGCCTGATCGAAGTCGGCGAGGCGAGAGACATCATCCTCTCCAAAATAAATACCCTGGGCGTGGAGAAGGTGTCCATCACCGACGCGCTCGGCCGCGTGCTGGCGGAAGACATCGTCTCCGGCGTCAACAACCCGCCGCTGGACAATTCGGCGATGGACGGTTACGCCCTGATCGCAAGCGACATCGAAACCGCCACGCCGGAGAAGCCGGTGGCCCTCGACGTGGTCGACGAAATCGCCGCCGGCTACCAGTCGTCTATGACCCTGAAACCCGGGCAGGCGATGCGCATCATGACCGGCGCGCCGGTGCCCGCGGGCGCCGACGCCGTCATCATGCAGGAAGACACGGAGAAGGACGGTAAGCGCGTTCTCGTCAAGGACCGCGCCGACTTCGGCGAAAACATCCGCAAGGCGGGCGAGGATGTGGCTGTCGGCGAAACCGTGATCGCAAAAGGCCGCGCGCTCACCCCGGCGATGATCGGCATGCTGGCCGTGGTCGGCCGCTCGCAGGTGTACGTCGGGCAAAAGCCAAAAGTCGCCATCATCTCCACCGGCGACGAGATCATGGAGCTCGACGAAAGGCGCGATGGCGCGTGCATCTACAACAGCAACGGCTACATGCTGATGGCGCAGATCCGCTCCGCCGGCGCCGACCCCTGCTACCTGGGCATCGCCCGCGACAGGGAAGAAGACGTCATGGAGAAATTCCGCTGGGCGCTCAAGTGCGACCTGGTGGTCTCCTCCGGCGGCGTGTCGGTGGGCGATTACGACCTCGTTAAAGCCAGCCTCGACAAGCTCGGCAACGAAATGGTGTTCTGGAAAGTGGCGATGAAGCCGGGCAAGCCGCTGGCGTTCGGCAAGATCGGCGAGACGCCGATTTTCGGCCTGCCGGGAAACCCGGTGTCGTCGTTCGTGTCGTTCGAACAGTTCGTGCGCCCCGCCATCCGCAAATGCCTCGGCATGGCCGACCCGATGCCCGTCACGGTGAACGCACGGCTCACGAGAAACATCAAAAAAAAGGCGGGCCGCCTGCATTTCCTGAGCGCCATCGTGGATTGGGACGGCGGCGAATATACCGTCTCCCCCGCCGAGGAACAAGGCTCCGGCGTGCTCAAGTCAACCGTCACCGCCAACGGGCTGATCGTGTTTCCACTGCCCGAAACCGAAATCGCCGCCGGCGAAAAAGTCGCGGTGCAGCTCCTGAGCTGAGCCACCGAACCCTCACTGGAGAGGCCGCCCCGCATGAAACCCATTCTTCGCACCGTTCTCGTTTTCACCCTGGCCCTTGGCTTAGCCTTTTGCTTAGCGGCGGCGAGCGCCGGCGACAACGCCGCCTTAAAGCGCATCGCAAGCCAGATCGAGGCGCAGTTTCCACCGCTCGAGGGCACCGTCGTCTCCGTCGACAGCGACACGCTGACCCTCGACCTCAAGCTCGGGCAAGCGGTAAAGAAGGGCGACCGCCTGAAGCTCCTGCGTTTCGGCGAGGACATCGTCCACCCCGTAACCGGCGAGAGGCTCGGCCGCAAGGAAACCGATTTGGGCGAAGTGGAGATCATCGATGTCCGGCGCGATTACTCCCTCGCGCGGGCGTTGCCAGACAGCAGGAGCGCCATGCCGGGCGACGGCGTGCAAAGCCGCTTCAACAGCCTTGCGATTCTCGTCGCACCGCCTGAGGTGCAGCCGGGGAGCGATGTCGACAGCGAGGGCCTGCGCCTCGCCTTCGAGGAGGAACTTAGGGTAAACCCGCGCTTCAAGGTGCCCGCGTTCGACCTCAAGCTGTGGCTGCACGAAAACGACCTGAGCACGCAAACTCTCTTGGGAGCAAAAGCGCTGGAGCTCCTGAGAACCCGCGTCGCCGCCGATTTCATCCTCGTGCCCAAGGTGAAAACCGTGAAGGGCAAGACCGCCCTCGCCTACGCCCTCCACTCGGCGGCGGACGGCGCGCTCAAAACCGAGGCGCGGGTGCTGTCCGAGGATTTGCCCGTTGCAAGCGCCCCGCCCATTAGGCCGCGCGAGCAGGAGGTGCAGTCCGATTTCGATTCGCGCCAGGGCGGCCCCATCCAGTACATCGGCAGCCACGAGTTCGACTTCGAGATGGTGGATTTCGACATCGGCGACCTGAACGGCGACGGCAGGCAGGAATTCGTCGTCGTCGACCGCGAACGGGTGATGGTGTTCGCCTTCAACCCGGATGGTTCGTTCAAACCGCTGTTTCAGGTGCGCACCCCCGGCAAGTACAACCACATCCTGAGTGTCGACGTGGGCGACGTCAACCAGAACGGCCGCGACGAGATTTTCGTCACCAACCAGGTGGACAAGCGGCTCGAGTCCTTCGTCCTCGAGGCGGCGCCGGGGGAGAGAAGCCTGAAACCCATCTGGACGGGCGAGAACCGGTATTTCCGCATTCTTCGCCCGTTCGGCGAAAAGCCCCGCCTCATCACCCAGAGCCCGGGGTTCAAGGACCCGTTCCACGGCCCCATCCGGGAGCTGAAGCCCGCGGGCGGCCAATATCAGGAGGGTGAGAAATTAAACGTTCCTTATATATATGGCAGCCCGTTCACCATCTACGGGCTCACCCAGGCCGACCTCAATTCGGATGGCGAAAAAGACACAATAATTCTTGACAGCGAATATCATTTAAGAGTATATTCCCCCAACGGCCGTTTGGTGGTACGATCAAACGACTATTATGGCCACGACCCTCGTCTCATCGATGTGGGGGTCAAGGAGGAGGTGGCAGGGATTGTCCAGCAGGGCGAACCCGTTCCTTTCAAAGGCCGGCTTCTGTTCGTCGAGAACGGGGGCCGATATCTCCTTATCCCCAGAAACCACCGGTTGGGCGGTTCGCTCCTCGAGCGGAGCGTCCTCATCGAGAACAACAGTC
>QJWD01000078.1 GCA_003235465.1 Nitrospirota bacterium
AAGTCAGTTTCTGCCCGCCGGGGTTTACCCCGGCGGGTTTTTTATTGCCGGATTTCGAATGGGGCCGGGCTTTCCCTGGCGGCCGGGCGGCGGGTCGTTCGCCCAGGCGGGGGGCCTGTCTCTAGCGCTGGCTTCTTAGCGTGTGGTGGGGTTTCAGCAGGTAGGTGTAGCCGTTCAAGCCTTCCTTGTAGAAGGCGAGGAAATGGTCGGCCTCCTTTTGGCTCAGGTTGCCTTTTTCAACCGCGCCGATCAGGAACCCGGCGACCCGGCCTGCCAGCTCGTCGGCCTTGAACTGGACGTAATCCAGCACGTCGGTCACGTTCTCGCCTTCGATGATTTCCTCGTAATGCAGGGAGCCGTCTTCCTTGAGGGAGACGTGAAAGGCGTTGGTGTCGCCAAACAGGTTGTGCAGGTCGCCCAGGATTTCCTGGTAAGCGCCGATCATGAAAATGCCGAGCTGGTACACCTCGCCCGGTTCCAGTGCGTGCACGCGCAGGGTTTTTTCGGTGCCGCGGTGGCTGCCGATGAAGGTATCGATGCGGCCGTCGGAATCGCAGGTGAGGTCCTCGAGGGTCGCTTCCCGCGTCGGCTCTTCGTTCAGCCGCTGCAGGGGCACGACGGGAAACACGTGATCGATGGCCCACGAGTCGGGCACCGACTGGAACACCGAGAAATTGCAGAAATACTTGTCGGCCAGGGTTTTTTTCAGCGACTTGATTTCATCCGGCATGAACTTGAGGCGGGTGGCGAGTTTTTCGATTTTCCGGCAGATGCCCCAGAAAATGCGCTCGGCGAGGGCCCGTTCGGATAGCGAGATGATGCCCATGAGGAACTGGTTTTGCGATTCCTCCTTAAGGTGCACCGCGTCGTGCCAGGATTCGGTCAGGTTCTTGTTGGAGGTGGCTTCGAGCACGTCGAATATTTCCCGCACCACCTCGGGCGCGTTTTCGTCCAGCGTGATGGCGCTGTTCCATTCGGGAAACGAGGTGACATCCACCACGTTGGCCACGAGGATCGAGTGATACGCCGTCATCGCGCGGCCGGATTCGGAGATGATATGGGGGTGCGGCAGGTTTTCCGCCTCGCAGACCTCGAGCAGGTGGTAAACCACGTCGTTGGCGTATTCCTGCACGGTGTAGTTGGTGCTGGAATGGAAGGTCGAGCGGGTGCCGTCGTAATCCACCCCCAGGCCGCCGCCCACGTCGATGTACTGGATGTTGCAGGCCGCCCGCATCAGCTCGGCGTAAAAGCGGCCGACCTCCTTCAAGCTGCTCTTGATGCGGCGGATGTTGGTGATCTGGCTGCCCAGGTGGAAGTGGATCAGGTTGATGTGCTTAAGGATGTCCTCCTTTTCGGCGATCCTGAGGGCTTCCACCAGTTCCATGGCGTTCAGGCCGAACTTGGAGTACTCGCCGCCGGAGGAGGCCCAGCGCCCCGAGCCCGCGCTCACCAGTTTGATGCGCAGGCCGATGTTGGGCTCGACGCCGAGCTCGCGGGCGACGTCGATGATGATGTCCAATTCGTCGAGCTTTTCAACGACGATGAACACCTTGCGGCCTAGCTTCTGGCCGAGCAGGGCGAGGCGGATGAAGGGCTCGTCCTTGTAGCCGTTGCAGATGATGAGCGCGTTCGGGTTGTCCATGATGGCCAGGATGGCGTGCAACTCGGGTTTCGAGCCCGCTTCGAGGCCGAAATTGTAGGGGCGGCCGAACTTTACGATCTCCTCGACCACCTGGCGCTGCTGGTTGACCTTGATGGGGTAGACGCCGTGGTAGCTGCCGCTGTAGCCGTATTCCTGGATCGCCTTGGTGAAGCCGCCGGCGAGGTTCGTGATGCTCGATTTCAGGATGTCGGAGAACCGGATGAGGGCGGGCAGGGCGTAGCCCCGCGCCTGAATGTCGTCGACCAGGTGCTTGAGGTCGATCTCCTCCTTGCCGTTCTGGCGCGGCTTGACGACGATGTGGCCGGCGTCATTGATGTCGAAGTAGCCGGCGCCCCAGCCCTCGATGTTGTAAAGATCGCGGGATTCCTCGATGGTCCATTTTTTCATGTGCGGGATCTCTATCGGTTTCGCGGGGCGTCTCGGCGCCCACGGGGGTGGCGGGGAGGGCCCGGCCGGCAAACCGGCGGCCACCCGTTTAACGATTTAAATTATCTCATTCGCGCGCGAATTCAAACAAAAATCCGGGTCCCAAAAGAAATTCTGGGGCCGGGCGAATTATGCTATAAACTTCAGGACCCCGGTACGCTCCGGCGTGTGCCGGCCAGCGGGAACCGGGCTCATCTGGCGGGAGAGAGAATGAACATCGAACAAGTGGATGTGAGGGAGATCGCGCGGAGGTTCGGCACTCCCGTGTACGTATACAGCCTGGCGGCGCTGCGCCGCTCCATCGGCGAGATCAAGCCGCTGGCGCCGGTGGTGCGCTACGCCATGAAGGCCTGTTCCAATATCCGCGTGCTCAAGGAAATACTGGCGAGCGGCATTCTGATCGACGCGGTCAGCGTGTTCGAGGTGGAGAGGGCGCTTCGCGCCGGCTTCCCGCCCGGGGCCATCTGCTTCACCAGCGACGTGTTTTTCAACAAAAGTGACGTGGCCTATTGCCTCGAGCGGGGTATTTTCTGCAACCTCGGCACCCTCGGCATGGTGGAGGAATACGGCCGCGCCCTGGCCGGCGCTGCCGGCGGCTCTCCCGCGATCTCCATCCGCATCAATCCCGGGGAGGGCCACGGCCACTCGAAAAAAACCAACACCGGCGGCCCCTACAGCAAGCACGGCATCTGGCACCAGAACCTGGACGAGGTGCTCCGCCTGGCGAAAGAGTACGGTCTGACGATTTCCGGCGTGCACATGCACATCGGCTCGGGCGGCGACATGGAGCACCTGAAGCGCATCACCGGCAAGCTGGTGGATTTCGCCAAGCGGTTCGAGGACCTAAGGACCATCAACTTCGGAGGCGGCCTGCCTTACCAGTACGACCCGGCCAAGGCCGAGGAGGATATTTCCGGCTACCGCGCCATCCTCGCCGAGCGGACGGCGCACCTGAACGACTTTTTCGGCCGCGAGATCGTCTGCGAAATCGAGCCCGGGCGGCGCTTCGTCGCCGGGGCGGGCTACCTCATCGGCGAGGTGCGCTCGCTCAACCACACCTTCGATGAATCCGGCCGCAGGCTGGATTACGTGCTCGGCAACATCGGTTTTTGCCACCTGATCCGGCCGATGGCCTACGGCTCCTTCCACCCCATCTGGTTTGTCGGCGACGACCTGGGGCCCGAGCAGGACATCATCGTCGCGGGGCCGGTGTGCGAATCCGGCGACGTGCTCACCCAGAAAGACGAAGAACCCGTGGCGAGAAGGTTGCCCAGGCCGAAGCCGGGTGACACCATGGTGGTGGGCGGCGCCGGCGCCTACGGGTTTTCCATGTCCTCCAACTACAACAGCCAGCCGCTGATCGCCGAGGTGGTGGTAGACGGAAGCACGGTGGAGCTGACCCGCCGCCGGCAGACCCTCGACGACATCCTGCGCGAGGAAACCGAGGCGGGAGCTTAGGCGCGTTTTCTCTCCGGGCCCAGGGGCTTGAACAGGACCATCAGGAGCGGCAGCATAATCAGGTCGCCCATGATGGCGAGCACCATTGCCATGCCCGTCAGGAGGCCGAAGTAAATCGTGGGGATGAAGTTTGACAGCATCAGGATGGAAAAGCCGATGGTGATGGTGATCGAGGTGTAATACATCGCCCGGCCGATGGTGCCGTGGCAGGTGAGCACGGTTTCCCGGTAATTCGGGTTTTTCGGAAATTCCTCCTGAAAGCGGTGCACGTAATGGATGGTGTCGTCCACCGCGATGCCGATGGTGATGGCGGCGATGGTGATGGTCATCATATCGAGGGGGATGTCGAACCAGCCCATGATGCCGAGCACCGAAACGGCGGAGAACACGTTCGGCAGGATGGCGAGAAGCGCGATGGGCACGTTCCTGAACAGGATCGCGAACATGACGAAGATCGCCGCCAGCACGAGGCCCAGGGTGAGGATCTGAGAGCGGTACAGGCTGTGCAGCATGTTGTTGTAGAGCACCGCCATGCCGGTGAAATGGATGCGTTCGGGCTGAACCTTCATTTCGTCTTCCAGGTAGCGGCGGATCTTTTCGATCAGCTC
>QJWD01000288.1 GCA_003235465.1 Nitrospirota bacterium
CTTCAAGCGGCAGGAAACCGTGCCCTGACCTCAGCGGGCCTTGCTTTCCTCGCCTGCGAGTTCGAGATCGGCGTCGGAGATGGTGATTTCTTCCGCTTGAACCGCTTCGATGACGGTCTCTTCCTGCTTTGTCTCCTCTTCCGGCACCAGGGTTTTGAACCATTTCGATTCGCGCACGCTCAGGAAATCGATCTCGTTCATCCAGGTGTCGCGATCGGGCAGCGTGTCCTGGGCCTTGCATTTCTCCAGCCATTCGCGGCAACCGGTTTCGTTGGCGAGGAGCGCCATCACCCGCGCAAGCTGGTAGGCGCCGCTGCCGGGCGAGAGGGTCTCGGCTGCGAGCAGCTTCTTCTTGGCGTTGACCAGGAAGGGATGCACGTTGATGCCCTTCTGGGTTTTCGCCTGCTCCATCAGGCAGACGCCCCAGTTGAGCTGGGCCTCGTGCATTTCAGGGTTCAGGTCCACCGTCTGCTTGAAGACGTCGGCGGCCTGCTTGTACACCGCTTCCGATGCCTTGCCTTCGAGCCGCTTGGCCTTCTGCATCAGGATCCAGCCCCAGTTGTTGGACGCCTCGGGATAATTCGGCTGAATGGACAGCGCAGCCTGGTACTTTTCCTCCGCTTCCGTGAACAGCTTGTCGGCCTCTTCCGGCTCCTTGTTCTGGGCGATGCGGAATAGCACCGTGCCGAGGTTGATCAGCGCCTCGATGTATTCCGGCTCGGCGTTCAGCGCGGCCTTGAATTTTTCCGCCGCCCGTTCCAGGTGCTTGGGGTTGCCTTCCCTGTCGGCCATCAGGAGGTGCACGTTGCCCCAGTTGTTGAGGGCTTCGGCGTGATCCGGACAGATTTTAAGCACGGCCTGGTATTTTTCCGTCGCCTGGCCGAGGACGTCCATCGCATCCTTGGTATCGCGGATTTCCGACAGCTTGGAAAGCGCGTGGCCCCAGGAATTCAGCGCGTCAACGTTTTCCGGTTCGATGGAAAGCGCGGCGCGGAATTTTTCCATGGCCTGGGTCATGAGCTGCGACACCTCGCGCCCGGTCTTGTTCCGGCCTAGAGCCACCAGCACGTTGCCCCAGCCGCACAGCGCCTCGGGAAGTTCCGGCGTCTCGTACAGGGCCGCCTGGTATTTTTCGACGGCCTGCGCGTAGAGCCCCTCGGAGGCGTGGTTGTTGGCGATCGTGCCACGCATCCACAGCACCTTGCCCCAACCCAGGTAGGCCGATGGGCTCTTGGAATTGATGCGAATGGCGGCGGTGTATTTCTCCTGCGCCTCGGCGAGCAGGCTGTCGGCCTCTTCGGCTTCCATGTTTTCCGCAAGCCGGGTCAGCACATCCGCCCAGGCGGTGAGCGCTTCGTGATGGTTGGGTTTGTAGTTGAGCGCCTCCTGGAATTTTTTCATCGCCTGGTCGAAGAGCTGCACCGCTTCCCCGCCATGCCTCCAGCGTGCGAGGTGGACCATCGCCTGACCCAGTCCATTGAGCGCCTCGGGCAGGTCCTCGCGGATGGACAGCGCCGACTGGTACACCTTGATCGCCTGGTTGAACAGGGGCTCGGGGCTGACGTCGGCCAGCAGCACGCCGCGATCGAAGCACACGCCGCCCAGGGCCTCGTAGGCTTCGTGCCAATCGGGCTGGAGCTTGACCGCGGCTTCCAGCTTCTCCGCCGCCTGCTCAAGGGTTTTTTCCATCGCCTCGGGGGCCTCTTCCTTCGCCCATTCCTTGAGCACCATGCCCCACTGGAACAGGGTTTCGGCCTTGTCGGGTTTGATCTCGCTCGCGGCCTGGTATCGCTTGGCTGCCTGCTTGAGGAGGGACGCGCGCTCCTTGCCCTTGGCGAGCGACAGCTTCTCTTTCAACTCGTTGCCCTGCATGACGAAGGCCCAGTACAGCAAGTCGCCCATGCGCGGCGTCGGGTCCTTATCGTAGGCCTCCTTGTATTCGAGAACCTTGCCGGCATCGCCCGAGAGCAGGTGCTGCTGCGCCTGAAAGATGGCTTTCACCTGCTCGCTCGAAAGCCTCGGGCCCTCGTCGCGGGCCTCGCCCGCGCCCTCGAAACGACGGACGTTGGCGGCCAGGTCGTCCTCGAAGGTGTCGGTGACGTTGAGGTCGCCGGCGTTGCCGGGCAGCGGGAAGGGCTTCACTGCCTTCACCGCGAGGCTCAGGTAGGTGTAGGGCCTGGCGACGAACTCGGGCGGGAAAATCCCCAGTTTCTGCGACAGCGTCACCAGGAACGAATCGGCATCGTGACCGCCGATGAAGCTTGCGTTGTTGTCTTTTCTTAGCAAATGCTCCGCCACGTGCTTGGGCGGTTCGGCGTCGTTGTTGCCCACCCAGTACAGGCCGTGCTCGAAGCGCGGCACCTCGACCAGGCGCTTGAACACCGGGTCGTGCAGGCCCTGGTATCCGATGACGACCCAGGGCCGCTTTCCGGCGTCCTGGAACAGTCCGGCGAGGGATTCGTAAAGCGCCTGATAACCCTTTTCGGTGTTGAGCTCCACCGCTCCGATTTCCTGACCGTGCAGGTGCACCAGCACCGGGGCATCCCCCTTGATGCTAAGCGGCCCGGCGGCGGCGTCGTAGATGGCCGGGTGCTCGTTCTCAAGCGCCAGCGCGCGGCGCAGCACGCCGTCGTAATTGGTGGTGAGAATGCGGTTCAGGAAACCTTTCTGAGTGAGCAATCCAATGGCGATGGAGGCCCAGTTGATGCCGGCCTGGTCGCTGTATTTCTCGAGCAGCTCGCGCTTTTCCCTGGGCGAAAGTTCCGCCACCAGGGAATGGTAGGCCTTCTTCGCGGCTTTTGCCGCGGCCTCGGGGTAGTGGTTCTGGATCGCCGCCACCATGCCCTGGGCGTCGGGGAACCCCGCTTTCACCGAACAACCGGCGCCTGCCAGCAGGATGGCCGGCCGACCCTCTGACTGGTTCCTCTTCAGTTCCTCAACCATCAGGTCCATCGCTTTCCGCTCGATCATTGCTTGCTCCATTGACTGGGGTCTATAGACTGGGTTTTTCTTATTCTTTAATGGGGCGATGAGCCCGGCGCAAAGCGCCTTTGAGCGCTGGCCGCCGCCTTCGGCCGCTATTGCCGCCCGGCCCGCTCAGGATTCCCTGGAATGATTAACCGGCCCGCCCCGGGGGGCGGACTGAATGATTCGGCCTCGCTGTCAGAAAAACAATTACTTTAATGGTTAATATAATAGTAACAAAAAACTCATAAAAATCAATAACTAAGAGAATTTTTTTGCGGATGACTTACAAAAAAGGGAGCGCGGTGGGGCTCAGGAGGCGAAAACGGCTGTTTTTCCCCCGCTCTCATCGGCCGAGGACTTCCGGGCGC
Organism: Nitrospirota bacterium; assembly: GCA_003235465.1. The sequence goes on from QJWD01000288.1 coordinate 3,336, forward strand.
TCACCGCCGAAGGCGGCTTCCCGGCCCGGGGAGCTTACGGGGCCATGCGCTTAACCAGTTGACCCGCGTGCGTCAGGGGTACAAAAGCCCGTAGGCCGGGCTGTAGACGAAGGTGGCGACGATGGCCAGGTTCTCCTTTTTGATGGTGACGGGGAAGGGGTAGTAGGGGGCCGCCTCCTTCACCGCCTTTAGGGCGGCTTCATCGAGGATCACGTGGCCGGAGGAGTCGATCAGGCGCACGCCGAGCAGGTTGCCGTCCTTCGAGATCCTGAACTTGAGGGTGAGCTCGCCCTTGATGCCGCGCTGCACGGCTTCGGCGGGATAATTCCAGACCAGCTCGATCTGATGTTTGATGCGGGCGAAATAGGACGCGTATTTGGTTTCGGTGGTGTCCAGGGAAACCGCTTCGTCGTCGTCGGACTCCTCCATGTTTTCCGATCGCGTGTCGATGGAGGCGTACTTGTCCGCATCGAAGCCGTCGAGGAGGGCGAGCGCCCCGCCCTTTCCCCGGCTGGTTTCCTCGGCCTCGTTCTGTTCGGCTTGCTTGCTGTCCTTCACCGGCAGGGTTCCCTGTTCGCTTGCCGGCAGGGCGATGGCGCTTTTCTCCTTCGCCGGGGCCGCCTCCGGCTTCTTCGCGGTTTTCGGGGTTTTCGGCCGGGTTTGCCGGGCTTTTCCCAGCTGCCCGCCGGATTTCGGAACCGCGGTCTTGTGGCGGCGGTATTCCTTGCCGCGTTTTTTATTCACGTTCGAGTGGGCGCGGCTGTCGAAGCTCGACAACAGGTCGGAGGTGCGGGGGGTTTCTGTAT
>QJWD01000344.1 GCA_003235465.1 Nitrospirota bacterium
AAAAGCGGCAGGCGGCATCAAGAAGGCTTGATCCATTCTTCCGAGAAAGAAGGTTCGTCATGAAAGTACTGGTCACAGGAGCCACGGGGTTTGTCGGTCACTTCGTCCTCAAGGAGCTCAAAGCCCGAGGCCACGACATCGCCGTATTGACCCGCAACAGCGAAACCGCCGCAGGCCGCCTCCCCGTTCACTGCGAGATCTACGTTTGGGAGCCCGGCGCGGCCCCGCCGCCTGTAGCCGCGTTCGAGGGCGCGGGCGCGGTGATTCACCTGGCGGGCGAAAACATAGCCAGCGGCCGCTGGACCGAAAAGCGGAAACGCGAGATCCTCGAATCGCGGGTCCTATCGACGAGGCGCCTGGTCTCGGCGCTCAGTCAGAATCCAGACGGTCCGCGCGTGCTGGTCTCCTCCTCGGCCATCGGCTACTACGGCGACGGGGGCGATCGCCCGCTCGGCGAGGACGACCCGCCGGGGGAAGATTTTCTCGCCGGCGTCTGCCGTGAGTGGGAGAAGGAAACCTTCGCCGCGAAGGACCACGGCGTGCGCGCGGTCGCCCTGCGCACCGGGGTGGTCCTCGGCGTGGGCGGCGGCGCCATGCAGAAAATGCTGCCCCCTTTCAGCATCGGCCTGGGCGGGCGTCTCGGCACCGGCAAGCAGTGGATGAGCTGGGTTCATGTTAAGGACCTGGCGCGCATGTTCGTTCACGCGGTGGAAACCGCGTCGATGGAAGGGGCCTACAACGCCACCAGCCCCTTCCCCGCTTTACAGCAAGACTTCGCCGCCACGCTGGCCGAAATCCTGCGCCGGCCGGCCTGGTTTCCCGTGCCGGCGTTCGCCCTGAAGCTGGCATTCGGCGACATGGCGGAGATTTTTCTCGCCAGCCAGCGCGTATTGGCACGGAAAATCGAGAACGAGGGATTCGTGTTCGACTTCCCCGGCCTGAAGGAGGCGCTGCACGAGGTCACCCAGTCTCCCTTCCTGCATTTCGACCGCGAGCAGTGGATCCCCGCGTCCCTCGATCAGGCGTTCGCGTTTTTTCGAGAGGCGAAGAACCTGGAAGTGTTAACGCCTGAGTTTCTGCACTTCCGCATCCTCGGCCAATCCACCGACGAGATCGAGGAGGGCACCAAAATCGATTATTCGCTGCGCCTGCACGGGTTGCCGTTTCGCTGGCAGTCGCAAATTCTCGACTGGCAGCCGCCCCTGCGCTTCTCCGACATGCAGACCCGGGGCCCCTACGCCTACTGGCGGCACACCCACGAGTTCCTCGAAAAGGACGGCGGCACGCTGCTATTGGACCGGGTGGTTTATAAAATCCCCTTCGGTCTCGCAGGAATGGCTTTCGGTGACTGGATCATCCGCGGGGACCTGGAGAAAATATTCGCCCACCGGCGCAGCCAGATTGAATGCATCTTCGCCGCGAATAGCCACTCGAACGATGCCATGGGAAAGGACGCGTCATGCGACAAGTAACCCTCGTCGCCATTCTTCTTGCCTGCACCGCGCCCGGGAAAGCGCGCGAGGCAACGTATAGGGCGGCATCCTGGGAAGGCCTCAAGCAATTGGCCGTATAGGCGAAGGCGGCGATAATGACTCACCGCTTCGGGAAACGGCGGCCCAGTTACTGAAACCGGCGGCGATTCATCGTCGTCCATGATTCATATCAAACTTATAAAACAGGAACGCATCATGAATAAAAATAATAAAGGTATCCTCCTCGTCGGCCACGGCGGCCTGCCGGACGATTGCCCAGAGGAGCTGGTCGGTAAATTCAAAAGGCTGGAAATGGCGCGGCGCAAGGCCGGCGGCGCGCCCACCGAGGAGGAGATCAACCTCGACCGGCAGATCCGCCACTGGCCGCGCACCGCCGAGAGCGACCCTTACCAGGCGGGGCTCGAGCGGGTGGGAGAACACCTCTCCAGACTGCTGGGTGCTACGCCGGTGAAGCTCGCCTACAACGAGTTTTGCGCCCCCTCGATCGAGGAGGCCGCGGCGGAAATGATCGCGGGCGGAGCGGGCGACATCATCGTGCTCACCACCATGTTCACCCCCGGCGGTTCGCACTCGGAGCTGGAAGTCCCGGAAATCATTGAGGAACTCAGGCGGCGGCACCCGGGGGCAAGCATCCGCTACGCCTGGCCTTACGATCTCGACCGCGTTGCGGAGCTGCTTCTCGGCCAGATCGAACTTGCGGCGCCGCCCGGGCCTCGCGCACAGGAGGCCGCAAGCCTGAAATGACATAATGGGGAATCCGGCGTAAGGCTGGTGCCACCCAGCCATGCCTCTGGCGGGGCGTTGTTTCAAGCGGCTGGGACGCCGGATTCCCTTTTACTTAAGCGCGCGGCCATGATCGGGCCGCCCGGACACCTATCAATATGCCCTGATGAGCTTATACATCAGATTGGAGGACACGCATGAACGCCACATCGATCATCCACCCGGCAAGCCTGCTCTTTCTCGCGCTGCTCCTCGGCAGCATGGGTTTTTTCACCCTCATCATGACGCCACTGGTGTTCGCCGAGCTTCCTGCGAAAACCGCGGGGGCGTTCATCCGCCGCGCCTTCCCGGTGTACAGCCGGGCGATGGCCGGCCTCGCACTGACAGCCGGGGCGCTGCTCTGGCAACGGCCCGAGGGATGGGCGCTCTGTGCGGTGTTTCTGCTGTTCCTGTTCGGCTGGCGGGTTCTCATGCCCCGCATCAACCGCCACCGCGACCGCATGCTGGCAGGCGAGACAGACGCTGCGGGCCCGTTCAACGCGCTACACAAGACAAGCGTGTTATTGCACAGCGTGCAACTGGTGACCGTGTTGGCGGTCTACCTTCGCCTGGTGGCCTGACAGGACGCTAGGCCACGCCGCAGCTGGCAAGCGAAAGGGCGCGCGCTTCGGCATCGAGGACGGCCTCGACGCCCAGCGGTAGCGTCCACGTCTCCTTGCCGTGGCCCAGCGGCAGGCGCGTCAGCACCGGAAACGCGCCGTCTGAAAACACCTCGCCGAACGATTTGTCGAGCCAGCGTTTATCACGCGCTCCTTTCCCGCACCCCACCATCTCGCCCACCATCACCCCTTTCACGCCCTCGAACTTTCCTGCCGCTTTCAACTGCCACAGCATGCCGTCGATCTTGTAAGGCGGCTCGCCCACATCTTCGAGAATGAGGATGCTCCCCCGCGTATCCACCTCGTAAGGCGTGCCGAGGGAACGGCAGAGGAGCGTCAGGCATCCGCCGGCAAGCGGCCCGCTTGCTTCTCCCGCGCGCAGGACGCGCGCGCCGGGCCACTCGAGCTCTTTTGCCGCGCTTCGTCCGGAAAGCAGGTCGGCGAACTGGCTCCTGGTTTTTCTCATGGAATGGCGGCCGAAGGTCACCGCCATCGGGCCGTGAAATGCCACCAGCGAACATTTTTTAAGAAGAAAGGAAAGAAGCAGGGTGATATCGCTCGACCCGACCAGGGCTTTCGGGTGGCGGCGAATCGTCGCGCGGTCGAGAAGGGGCAACAGGCGGTTCACCCCGTATCCGCCGCGCGCTAGGAAGATGGCGCGGATATCGGGGTTTTCGAACATCTGCATCAAATCCTCGGCGCGCGCCTCATCGCTGCCGGCGAGGAAGCGGTGGCTCGATTCGACGTGACGCCCCGGCACGGGAACCCACCCCATGCCGGCGATGACGCCGAGACCCTTTTTAAAAACCGCCGCGTCGACCGGCCCCGCCGGGGCCACCACGCCGACCCGGTCTCCCGGATTCAGCCGGGGAGGCAGCATCAGGGCTTTGGGTTTTCTTGCGGTCATATCAACTCTTTGCCTGGTAAGCAGCGGGGCCACTAGCTCCTCCACAAACTGAAAAAAGCGCCGGGGCGAACTCGTCCCGCCCCCGAGGATACCATCAAAATCACCCGCTCAAGAGGGAAATTGCCCGCTTTCGCCCTCCCCGCCCCAATACGCGGTTTTCATCGGATTTCGGCCTCGCGCACCCCCAAAAAGCCTGGCAAAAGCAGCCGAGCCGAGCGGACCGGATCAAATAATATTAAAGTATTCAATACGTTGGACGATAAGCCTTGCAAAGCCAACAGGGCACTATCAGGACCCGGTGGTTAACGGCGATAGCGAAGGGTTTCAACCTGTCCCGTATCCCCTTGGCCGGTCAT
>QJWD01000018.1 GCA_003235465.1 Nitrospirota bacterium
GTCCCGCCCGCCTCCGCCGATGCCCTCGCCGAAAAAGCGCTTCTCCTCGTGCACGACGACGACCTCAGGCGCAAGCTTGGCAGGGAGGCCAGGCGCTGTGTGGAGGCGGAGCATCACAGCTGGCATGTGCAGGCCGGCTGCTTGGCCGAGGTGTACGCCCGCCTCACAGGCGCTCCCGCACAGGCTGCGAAGGCGGCCCACTCATGACCACTCCGGTCAAGGTTCTCACCTGCTACTACATGCACAAGCCCGGGGGCTTCTGCAAGCGGCTCAGGATGGCCATCGAAGCCTGCCTGAACAGGGGCTGGCGCGTGCACTACCTGTCTGTCGAACCCTTTCCCTACACCCACCCGAACCTGGTGCCGCACATCCTGCCCACGCCGATGAAGGCGCGCGAGGGCTTCGCTTTCTGGATTTATTTTTTCTCCGCCGCGCCGCTTCTGCTTCTTTGGTTGGGCCTCAGGCAGCGGGTGACGCTGGCGCTTGCGGTGTCGCCGGTGTACGCCTGGCTTTTAAGCCCCCTCGCCTGCGCGAGACGGCTGCCCATGCTCACCCTGCTTTTGTCCCAACCGGTGTTCCATACCGGCACGCGCCCGTCCTTCCTGTCGCTCGGTTTCCTGGAGCGGTGGATGGAGCGCTCGGGCCTCGCGGCATCCACGATGCTGATCGCCAATTCCGAGGGCAGCCACGCCCAGTGGCTGAGCGAATACGGCCAGGAGCTTGAGCGCATCGCGGTGATCCCCAACAACGTCGAGACGGCGCCGTTCGACAAGCGGGAGCGAAGGCGCGCGGTGCTTGCGGAATGCTCCTTTCCCGACGACGCGTTTCTCATCGCCACCGCCGCCATTCTGGAAGAGCACAAGAACATCGCCTGCCTGCTCGACGCCTTCGCCCAGGTGCCGGGCCCGCGCGCGCGGCTGGTCATCATGGGTGAAGGGGCTGAAAGGCCCGCACTCGAAGCGCGGGCGCGCCGCTTGAACATCAAAGAGCGCGTCCACTTCACCGGCTGGCGCACAGATTCAGGCGCGCTCCTTGAAGGGATGGATGTCTTCGTGCTGCCTTCGTTTCGGGAAGGGATGTCGGAATCGCTACTTGAGGCCGCGACGAGCGATCTGGTTTGCCTGGTGAGCGCGCTGCCGGAGAACATGGAGGTCATCACCGCGAGCGAGCAACATTTCGACCCGAACAGACCTGAGGAGCTTGCGGAAAAAATCCAGCGATTGCTGGACGACGCGGCCCACTACGCCAAAGCGCGGGTGGCGACTGAAAAAGACGGCGCGCGTTTCGTTTTCGATTGGCAGGAAAGGTTCATTCAGGCCGCGGCGAAGCTGGTTCCATCCGCGCATTGAGCGCCGCCGCCTGCGCCTCGGCGCGGTAGGAACTGCGGACCAGCGGCCCGGCTTCCACTTTAAGGCCGAGGGACTCGCCTGTGGCCTTGAGCTCGGCGAACACATCGGGATGGATGTACTCCACCACCTCCATGTGGCGCGGCGAGGGCCTCAGGTATTGGCCTAGGGAAAGAAGGCGGCAACCGGCTTCCGCCAATTCCCGCAGGCACGCCACCACCTCGTCCCGGCTTTCGCCGAGCCCCAGCATCAGCCCGCTTTTCGTGACAAGCCCCCGTTTCGCCGAAAGCCTCAGGGTGGTGAGCGACCATTCGTAACGGCACTGCGGGCGAACGGTGGCCTGCAGCGACCTCACCGTTTCAATATTATGTGCGAGGACATCGGGCCGGCTCGCCAGCACCGTTTCGAGGTGATGGACGTTGCCCCTGAAGTCCGGAATCAGCGCCTCCACCTGCATGGCGCCTGAGGCGGCGCGCATTAGTTCGATCGTCTTCGCCCAGTGGCCCGCGCCACCGTCATCCAGGTCGTCGCGGTCCACCGAGGTGATGACGGCGTAGCTCAGGCCAAGGCGGGACAGCATGTCGGCCACGCGCGCGGGCTCCTCGGGATCGACGGGCGAAAGGTGGCCGGTGGGCACGTCGCAAAAACGGCAGGCGCGCGTGCAGGTGCCGCCCAGGATCATCAGCGTCAGGCTGCCCCGGCTCCAGCATTCGCCCAGGTTCGGGCAGGATGCGGATTCGCACACGGTGTTGAGGGAAAGCCCGCGCACCAGCGACTTAAGCCGCAAGTAACCCTCGCCGCCAGGCAGGGTGGTCTTAAGCCAGTCCGGCAGGCGTCGGCGGGGCTCCACCGTCTCGGAAATTTTCATCGTCTCCTCCATCTTGAACGGGCTCTCCATGCAATTTAGCACCCGCGCCCGGCCCAATAAATAGTATAATTAAACAGGTTCGGCAAGTTTATTATCGCGCTGCCCACCGGCGCTGCTCTCTACCCTTCCCCGGATGAACACCCTCGACCGCTACATCCTGAGAGAACTTTTCAAAGTTTTCTTTCTCGCCGTGTTCGCGACCACCACGCTGCTCTACATGGACAAGTTCCTGTTCATGGCGGAGATGATCGTCAACCGGGGCGTGACCCTCATCGAGATGGTGGAGATACTGCTGTTTCTCTCCCCTTCCCTGCTCACGCTCACCATTCCGATCAGCGTGCTCGTCGCCTCGGTTGTGACGTTCAACCAATTTTCCGCCAGCAACGAATGGGTGGCGATGAAGGCGACGGGCCGCAGCCTGCTCAGCCTGCTGAGGCCGGTGTTCGCCTTCGCCTTCCTCACCTACCTGCTGGCCAATTTCGTCATGTTCTACGCCCTGCCCGCCGGCAACACGGCTTACAAGCAGCTCATTTTCGATGTCATCCGCAATCGCGCGGATCTAGACATCAAACCGCGCGTGTTCAATCAGGATTTCGACAACCTCATTCTGCTGGTCAACGAGCGCAAGCCGGATTCCAGCATGAGCGGCATTTTCATCGCCAACACAACAAAGGCCCGCGAGCCGCAAATTATCACCGCGAATGAGGGGTTCATTTTCTCCGACCCCGGCTCGATGAAAATCCAGCTCAAGCTGAGAAACGGAACCATCCACGAATACAACGCCCGCCGTGGAGATTACCAGACGCTGAATTTCCAGGGCTACGACCTGACCCTCAACCTGCCGGACACCCAGCGGCTGGAAAAAAGGGCCACCATCGCCAACCGCGATACCTCCCTCAGCGAGTTGCGCAAAAAAATCGAGCAACGCAAGAAAGAGGGCCGGTCGATCAACAAACCCGCGGTGGAGATGAGCAAAAAGTTTTCCCTGCCCTTCAGCTGCCTCTTGTTCGCCCTGTTCGGCGCGCCGCTCGGGGTGAAATCCAGCCGATCCGGAAAATCCGGCAGCTTCGCCATGAGCCTGCTCGTGATACTGCTTTATTACGTGTTCCTGGTGCTGTCGCAAAACATGGGGCACATCGGCCGGCTCAACCCGTATTTTTCGATGTGGGTCCCCAACCTGCTCTTGGTCGCGGCCGGCGCCTACATCACCTTCAAAATGCACAAGGAGATCCCCTTCAGGTTGTCGGGCTGGCTGATCGACGGGGCGACGGACCTCTATGACTTCATCAGGAACCTGGGAAAACCCCGCCAGGCGGGCGTCCTGCCTCCACGCTCAAAATAACTTCACCCCGCCCGCCCGCGAGGATGTAAAATAAAATCAACGTCACTTATAGCAAGGAGCCCCCATGCCGACAGCCAGAGACATCATGACCAGGGATATCATCACCGTCACCCGGGAAACGTCCATCCAGGAGCTGTCCCGCATTTTCATGGAAAAGGGCGTCAACGGATTGCCCGTGGTGGATGACGACGGCAACGTGGTCGGCGTGGTCACCCAGGGCGACCTGATCGAGCAGAAAAAACAACTCCACATTCCCACGGTGATCGCCCTGTTCGACTGGGTGATGCCACTTGAAAGCGAGAAAAAATTCGAGGCGGATGTAAAGCGGATGACGGCGGCCCGGGTTGAGGATATCTACCAGAAGGGCGCGGTCACCGTGGAAGCGGATGCGGACCTGACGGAAGTCGCCACCTTGATGGCCGAGGAGGACGTCCACACCCTGCCCGTGGTCGAGAACGGCCGGCTGGTGGGGATCATCGGCAAGCTGGACATCATCCGCGGCTTCGCCTGAGGGGCGCGCGCCCTTTCCGGACCCGCGTTGACGGAACGGTTCAGGGCTTTTCCCCGGTTTCGGCTTT
>QJWD01000061.1 GCA_003235465.1 Nitrospirota bacterium
GATGCGGCCCGCCTGAAAGGCGATCTCCTCCGGGCAGCAAATCATGAGACCCTGGCGTTCCTGCAGGGTCTCGATGAAATTGGCGGCGGCGAGCAGCGAAGGGTGCGAACCGGTATCGAGCCAGGTGTAGCCGCGTCCCATTTTCTCCAGGTGAAGCCGGTTCCTCGCCAGGTAGGCTTTGTTGACATCGGTGATCTCAAGCTCCCCCCTGGCCGAGGGCGCAAGGCCCTGGGCGATGTCCACCACCTGGTTGTCGTAAAAATAAAGGCCGGTGATGGCGTAGTGGGATTTGGGCCGGGCGGGCTTCTCCTCGAGGCCCACCACCCTGCCCTCGCCGTCGAATTCGGCGACGCCGTAATGTTCAGGGTCCTGCACCCAGTAACCGAACACCGTCGCGCCTTCAGGGCGGCCGGCGGCCTGCTTCATGAGGTCGACCAGGCCGTGACCGTAAAACACGTTATCCCCCAGAATAAGGGCGCAGCCGTCCTCGGCGATGAAATCGCGGCCGATGAGGAAGGCCTCCGCCAGTCCACCGGGTTTGGGCTGAGCCGCGTAGCGGATGGAGACGCCCCACTGGCCGCCATCCTTCAGCAGTTTTTCGAACAGCGGCCGGTCCTCCGGGGTCGAGATCACGAGAAAATCATCGATGCCGGCGAGCATCAGGGTGCACAAGGGGTAGTAGATCATCGGCTTGTCGTACAGCGGCAGAAGCTGCTTGCTGACCACCTGGGTGATGGGGAATAGCCGCGTCCCCAGGCCGCCGGCCAGAATGATGCCTTTTTTAATCATGCCCCGCCTCCGCTGTCTTCACGCCCAGGCCAAGCCTCTCGCCGCGGTAAGCCCCGGACATCACCCGCTCCACCCAGCCGGGATGATCGAGGTACCAGGCCACGGTTTTTCTAAGACCGGTTTCGAAGGTTTCAACGGGCCGCCAGCCCAGATCGCGTTCTATTTTGCCCGCGTCGATGGCGTAGCGCCGGTCGTGCCCGGGCCGGTCGGGCACAAATTGGATCAGCGCGCGGTGCGAACGCCCGCCCTCCATCGGGCGAAGCTCGTCGAGCAGATCGCAAAGGGTTTCGACGAGGGTGAGGTTCGCGCACTCGTGACCCCCGCCGATGTTGTACACCTCCCCCACCCTGCCGCTCCCCAGCACGCGCCCGAGGGCCAGGCAGTGATCGCCGACGTAGAGCCAGTCGCGCACCTGCTTGCCGTCCCCGTACACCGGCAGGGGCAGGCCCCTTAGGGCGTTGTGAATCATGAGCGGGATCAGTTTTTCGGGGAACTGGTAAGGGCCGTAATTGTTCGAACAGTTGGTGGTGAGCGCGGGCAGCCCGAAGGTTTGAACGTAGGCGCGGACGAGATGATCCGACGAAGCCTTCGACGCGGCGTAAGGCGAGTTCGGGCGGTAGGGGCTGTCCTCGGTGAATTGGCCGGTGTCGCCCAGGGAGCCGTACACCTCGTCGGTGGAGATGTGCAGAAAGCGAAAGCTCTCCCTCGCCTCGCCCGCCAGGGCAGACCAGTGCTTCCGGCTCGCCTCCAATAGCTCGAACGCGCCGCGGACGTTGGTGTCGATGAACTGGCCGGGCGATTCGATGGACCGGTCCACATGACTCTCGGCGGCGAAGTTGACCACATAGTCGGGCCGCTCGGCGCGCATCAGTTCCAGGAGCCGCCGGCCGTCGGCGATGTCGCCCTTCTCGAAACGGTAACCGGGGTGGCCGCGAAGCGCATCCAGATTTTCGAGATTGCCCGCGTAGGTGAGCTTGTCGTAATTGATGACGCGCGAGTCGCCCTCAGCAAGAAGGGCCTGAATGAAGTTTGCGCCGATGAAACCGGCCCCGCCGGTGACCAGATACGTTTTCATCCATTAAGGGTATGATGTTCAGGCGGCCGATTCAATAGGGTCCGGCAATTAAATATCCTCTAAGTGAATTTTTTTGCCGCCGCGAGGATTTTTCACCCCGCCTGACCCCGTTTCCGCTATTCTTGGTTCACCGGAGAGGACAGACACAAAAGGGGGCCGAATGATTGACGAAATCGATTATTTTCCGAAGCGGGACCGCTACAAAAAATCCAAGGCAACAGGCGACGACTGGGCGGCTCTTAAAAAGCTCAAGGAATCGCAGTCGGGAAACCCCGCCACGAAAAAACCTCCCGCCGGCGGCAAGCCAAAGGAGCCAAAGCCGCCGCAAAAATCCTGACCCCGGAGCCAGGCAGCCAGCGCCCCTTTCGGCGTTCGGAAGCGTCTCCCGCCTCCCGGCCGCCTCTTTAAAAACCCCCGCTTCCGCGTTTACATGCGGCAGGCGGGTGCTATAATGTGGGCTTTATTTTCATCAGCCAAGGCTTTTGCCATGAGGAACGCCATCATGACTTTTTACCTTTTGCGGGCCCGCTTGCTTGCCGCCATATTGATATGGACTGTCCTTATTCTTCCCCTCCCGGCCCAGGCCGGCGTGGTCGAACTGCTCGAGCGCGGAGACGAGGCGGTGAATGCGAAAAACTACGCCCAGGCGGCCGAGGCCTACAAGGAAGCCATGGCCCTGGAACCGGATAATTTCCGCATCCTGCGTTCCTACGCCGAAACCCTCGTGGAGCTGAAACGGTTCGGCGAGGCGGACGCCATCCTCGACCGCGTGCTCGCGATGAACATCGTCAACGGCGTCCGGGTCGCCGTCACCCTGAAGGGCGAGAGCGAAGCCCAGGAAGCGGAACTGGTGGACGAAACCGTCCTCCCCGCCGACAGCGGCAAGAACAACATGCGCAACTACCTGAACCCGGTGACCAGCAAGCCGATGCCGCATTACCGGCTGTTCTTTATCAAGAGCGGGGAAATGGCGCTGATCCCAAAAACCGACGCGACCCTTCGCTACCTCGGGGTTCCGCGCCGGGTGCATGAATTGATGGTGGCGCTCTCGGCCAAGGTAAAAAACGAGGTCATGGCTGGCACCGAATCCTCGGACCCGGTGGTGATGGTGAGCCTCGAAGGCGGGTGTTTCAAGATGGGCAGCGACCAGGGCAGCCCGGACGAGCAGCCGGTGCATGAGGTCTGCCTCTCCCCTTTCAGGATCGACAAGCACGAAGTGCCGCAGCGGGAATTCCTGAAAAAGATGGGAACCAACCCCTCACGCTTCAAAGGCGCCAACCTGCCCGTTGAAAGCGTCACCTGGAACGAGGCCAAGACGTACTGCCAGAAGGCGGGCAAGCGCCTGCCCACCGAAGCGGAGTGGGAATACGCGGCGCGCGCCGGGACAACCACCCGCTACGCGTGGGGGGACGCGTTCGATCCGAAAAAGGCCAACTTCTGTGACAAGAACTGCGACATGAACCTGAGCGACAAGGAAGCGGACGACGGCTTCCAGAACACCGCCCCCGTCGGCTCGTTTCCCCCCAACGCCTTCGGCCTGTTCGACATGGCGGGCAATGTGAACGAGTGGACCGCCGACTGGATGCAGGGCAACTATTACCGCCTGAGCCCGAAGAAAAACCCCACCGGCCCGACCAGGCGCGACGATGCGTTGACCGGCGGAACCAACGAAAAAGTCCTTCGCGGCGGCGCGTGGAACACCAACGCCGAAGAGCTGACGCCCAGCAACCGCAAGGGCCTGTGGACCGACTACCGCCTCGACAGCCTGGGTTTCCGTTGCGCGAGCGACGCCTGAGACCGCCCCTCGCTCCGCCGAAGGGCTTCCTGGCCGCCGCCGCAAAGCCGTTGTAGTTTGCCCGTTTTTGAATAAAACGGGTTTCCCACCGGCACTTTAACTATCAAAGTTAATGAAATTCTAGTAAATTAGTAGGATTAAGCTTAGTGCAAAGCAGCCCCATGGCATCAGGCCCGGCATAGAGCGCGAGAAAACCGAACCGGCCCCGCCTGCTCCAAGAAAGGAACCCCATGCACGCTAAACTTTTTTTCACCCTGTCGATGGCCGCGTCGGTGCTTTTTCTGGCCGCCCCCGTTCTGGCCTCCGAAATCACCACCGATCTCAAAACCACCATCGACGACGTGCTCACCATCGTCAATGATCAGAAGCTGAAAGAGGACACGGACATGCGCCGCCACCTGCTTCGCAAAACCATCGACAAGCGCTTCAACTACGAGCAGATGGCGATGCGCGCC
>QJWD01000101.1 GCA_003235465.1 Nitrospirota bacterium
CTGATCTTCTCAGGCGCCATCGGCAACATGATCGACCGCGTCGTCTACAAGGAAGTGATCGATTTCATCGACGTGTATTTCGGCAACTTTCACTGGCCCGCGTTCAACATCGCCGATTCTTGCATCACCATCGGCGTTGCCATCATGATCGTCGATGTGTTCCTGCACCCGCACGCTCATCCGGGAGGCCCTCCAGGGAAAATGACCAAGCCCTGATCGGCCAGGCGAGAGAGATACATGCACCCCGTCCTCATCGAATTCGGTTTCATCAAGATTTTCACCTACGGCCTGCTCGTCGCCGGGGGCTTTCTCATGGGCATCCTGCTCGCCTCGAAGCTGGCCCGGCGGGAGGGCCTCGAGCCCGAGCGCATCATCGACCTGTCGTTCTACATCCTGGCGGCGTCGCTCCTCGGCGCGCGCCTGCTGTATGTGGTGATCGAGTACAAATATTTTCTCGCCCACCCGCTGGAGGCGTTCAAGATCTGGAAAGGCGGCCTGGTGTTCTACGGCGGCCTGATGGGGGCCATGATCGCGGGCGTGGTGTACATCCGCAAGCACGGGTTGCCGATTTGGAAGGTGGGCGATGTGGTCGCGCCCTCGCTCGCCATCGGCCAGGCCATCGGCCGCTGGGGCTGCTTCTTCGCCGGCTGCTGCTACGGCGTGAGGACCGACGTGCCCTGGGCCATCACCTTCACCGACCCCAAGTCCCTCGCGCCGCTCAACATCCCGCTGCACCCGACGCAGATCTATCTTTCGCTGAACGCGCTTGTGATCTTCGCCGTCCTCCTGTGGCTCCTCAGGCGAAAGACCTTCGACGGCCAGGTGCTGTGGACCTACGGCATCCTGTATTCCATCGGCCGTTTTATCATCGAATATTTCCGTGGCGACGACCGCGGCTTCGCCGTCGACGACCTGTTCTCCACCTCGCAGTTCATCGGCCTGTTCTTTCTCGGCCTGTCGCTGTTCATGTGGTTTTACCTGCGAAAGAATGACCGTCCCTCGGGCGGGATGAGGAGGCGGCATGCCTGAGGCGGACAAATCCGGCAACACGGTGCTGGTGCGGCGCGGCGCCAACATTGCACGCGGGTTTCCCGTCAAGCTGCTGATCCCGTACATCGAGTGCAAAAAGCTGTTGGGCAGCGATGAAATCTCCGGCGACGGCGTGCACTGGATGCGGCTCGACCGGCACAAGGTGCTCTCGCGTTACTTCGGCAACCCCGTGCAGTGGGTGCCCGAAGCCCCGTCGCCGTTTCAAGGCGAAACGCCTTCCCTGGATTCGCCGTCGCGGGCCGAAGGCGAGGCCCCCATGACAGAAGAGGCGGTTCCAAATCCGCCGGGCCTGGATAGGCAACTCGCCTCCCTCGCCGACATGCTGCGCGACCTCAACCGCTAAACGAGAGCCTGGCCGCCGGCCTTCGGCGGTTTCGCGGCGCACAAATTATATTCGTGAAACTCGGGGGGTTTTCATGTCCGTGGGCGGGGTCTCAAGCCTTCGGCAATTTGGCAGCGAACAAGTTGTACTCATGAAACTCGAGCGGTTTTAAGGCCTCTGGATAGACCTTTTCGACAAAGCGCGCCGAAGCGGGGGATTGCTGGTGGCGGGCGAGGGCGGCCTCGTCCTCGAAGATGAGGAGGTGCTGAAAGCTCATCGGGTCGAGCACGTCCTGCTTGGCGAGGTAGAGCGTGGTTCCCGGCTCGTTGGCTTCGACATGCTCGACCAGCTCCTGAATGATGCGCTTGCATTCCTCGACGAAATGCGGCCGCACCCGGTAGCTCGCCGTCATGCAGATGGGCATGGCGGCTTGACCTGGTTTTGCAGCAGACGGTCGATCTTGGTTTGCAGGGCTTCGGGCTCGACGGGTTTGCTGATGTAATGCCTCACCCCGGCGTGAATGGCGTCGGCGATTTTGTCCTTGCGGTTTTCCGAGGTGACCATGAGAAAGGGAATGTCCTTCCAGCCGGGCCTGTCCCTCAGGGTCTGATAAAATTCGATGCCGTCCATCGACGGCATGTAGCGGTCGGAAATAATCAGGTCGACCGGTTTGCCGGCGAGAAGCGCCATGGCTTCGTGTGCGTCGCTGGCGGGGGTGAGGTTCGAATAGCCGATTTCCCTCAGGTGATGGCAGAGCATCGTCCTCGAGTCGTTGTCGTCTTCCACCACCAGGATGTGGATGTGAGAGGGCATGCGCGCACCTTTTGTTGGGCGATATGATTGTTTGGGATCCTTATACTAGTTTAACGGGGCTTGGGGCCGCTTGCAATCCTGTCCGTGGGTTCCGGGCCGATAAAATGACGGCGAAAGCGCCTGGGGTGCATGTAAATCAGTAGTTTGGCGCGCCAAGAGGCGAGGGGGGGGAGCGATGTCCGGGAAAAAGCGGGCGCTTGTGATATTGCCAAAAAACCAGTACAGCGAGGCGGACCTGAAGGCGGTTGAGACGGCCCTGGCCGAGGCCGGCGTGAGCCGGGTGGCGCTCACCAGGACCGGCCGCGAAGCGCGCGGCGACGAGGGCGGCCACGTGCAACCCGACGGGCCGATTGTCGACTGGGACAAGCAGCCAGGGTTCACCGGCAAATACGACGCGGTGATCCTGATCGGCGGGCGCGGCGCGAAAAAATCCCTGTGGGACGATCCCATCGTGAAGGAAATTCTGGCGGACCACCACCGCGCCGGCAAACTCATCGGCGCTTTGGGCCTGGCCGTCGGGGTGCTGGCGCGGGCAGGGTTTCTTGCCGGCGCGGCCTCGGCGCCGGATGACGACCCGGCGCTATTGGATGAGCTTAAGCGGGCGGGAGTGGCGATTTCCGGGGAAGCGGCGAGCGTGTCGGGAGAGGTGATGACGGGCCAGGGCGGCGGGGACGCCGCGTGCTTCGCGAGGGTCATCGCCGAACGGCTGGGGGCAGCCTGATGCAGGCGGCGGCACGCGGCCTTCCCGTTTCGGGGGCGCGATATCCCGCGGCGCGCCGCGCGCAAGCCTTGTTCAGGCGCATCAAGAGGGGGTTTGACAGACGGCCGGGAATAGCCTAGATTGGGCGATACTCAACCTGAAGGATGATGACGCCCGGCCACCGCCAAACCCGTGGCCGCCTGGCTGAGGTAAGCCCTATGAGAAAAATCGCGATCTTTACTTTATTGCTGCTCGCCACGGCGCTGCCCGCGGCGGCGTTCATCGTCGGCGGCAGCAACTTTGGCACCTTCATCTACCCGCAGCACGACTGCGGCGTCAAACCGCTCCTGCCATCCAAGCCCTATGCCTTCACGTCGCAGGAGGACATCGACGCCTACAACGACAAGATCAAGGCCTACAACCGGGCGATCAAGGAATATTCCGGATGTGTCAACGAATACCTCGATAACGCCAACCGCGACATGCAGCGCATCCGTGAAAAGGCCAAGGAAGCGGTGGAGGAGATGAACCGGAACTACTGAAGCCTGTCCAGCCTTTTTTCCCGCCGCTTCGCCAGCACCTCCCGCACGCTGATATAACCCAGGATTACCGCCCAGCCGATGGCGATGTGCACCAGGCTGGTGACGAAGTCGCCATCGAGCGCGCCGATGAGGACCCAGAAGATGGAGCCGACGATCCAGAAGATCGTGAAGATGGCTCTCAGCCCCCTGTTGCCGGGCGCTTTCACGACGGGGGCTCGCCGGGCCCGGGCGGGGGGTTCATGGCAGGCGGGTGGCGCTCATGAACTTGCGTCCTTCGCGCTGGTGAAGGGTTCGACGGCGTTGCATAATTTCACGAACGCGCGCAGGATGTCGGTTGCGGTGATGATGCCCACCAGCTTGTCCTTGTGCACCACGGGCAAAGCGCCGATCTTGCGCTTGGCCATGATGGCTGCGGCGTCGGCGGCGCGCTGTTCCGGTTCGATGGTGACCGGTTTCCGCGAAAGCAGGGTGCGCACCTTGCGCGAGGAGATGGTCACGCTGGTGCCGTCGGCGCGTTCGATGGTTTTCTTGACCGGCCCCAAAATCTTCTTGATATCCCGATCGGAAACGATGCCCACCAGGCGGCCTTTTTCGACCACCGGCACGTGACGGATATTTTCAAAATTGAAAAGGAAGAAAACGCGGTCCACCCTGTCGTCCGGCGTCACCGTCAGCACCTT
>QJWD01000152.1 GCA_003235465.1 Nitrospirota bacterium
CCGCCTTCCGATTGCGAAACCGTTTCGACGGGGTAGCGCCACAACGTAACCCCCGGCCCGGCGTCGAGTGTGAGGTGGGTGCCGTGCCACTCGTCCTTGAGGCCCACGACACCGGGGTTTTCGATAACCCCTTCGCTCGCCATAGTTCCTCCCGCAAGCGGTTTGCCGCCAACCGTGTAGAAGCGGTCGGGCGCATCGCCCGCAAGCAGGGTGAAATTGCATTCCACGGCCCACACAAAACTTAGCGCCTCCCTCTCCTTGTGGCTCAGGCGGTAACGCACCTCGAAGACCGGCCGGTCGCGAAAAAACACGTAGCGTTTCTCCATAAAAAGCGCGCACGCCTTTTCGCCGCCATGAACCCGCCCCGCCCGCTTGAGGCCAATTTCAACGGAAGGTTCACCGGCCTCACCCGGCGCGCCATCGAGGATGAAGGCGCCGTCGACGAAATCCCCCAGTTCCTGGTACTCGCCGCGCCGAAACGCCTCGAGATCCACCTCCCGAGCGAGGAAATGGTCCATGAACGCGTGGCGCGGAAAACGGTCGTAAACCAGGAGCCGCTCGAGGCCCGGTTCCTTGGACTGCACCTGGTCGTGAATGGACTTGGGCGAGCCGCCGCCGGCCGAGTTTCCATGATCCAGTTCGCGCAAATCGCTGTGATAAATTTCCTCGCGCCTGGCGAGCACGTTCATCAGGTTGAAGCAGGCCGGCCGGTCGTCAAGCTCGATGAGGCCGCCCCCTTTCGCGGGAGCGAGAATGGCGCCGAGGGCGGGGTGATGAACGATCACCTCGTCCAGGCCATCCAGGTTGAAGTCCCTCACCTCGAGGGAAAACCCCTGTCCCAACCGCTCGTCGATGAGGTTTTCGGCGGCAAGCAGGTGATGGTAGAGCGCGTGCCTCAGGTAATTGAGGTAGAGCCCGCCGAACAGGCCATGCCACTGGGCGCAGTTGCACTGGGCCCGGTACAGCTCGCGCCTGGCGCCGCTTGCCTCCTGCACCTCGGGCGGCAGGCGGTGGAGCTTTTCGCTGACCAGAAGCATGTGCTTGTGCAGGTGATTGCTCTCGTCGTACTTGGTGAAAAAATTATCCCACACGCCGCCGCGCAGAAAGGTTTTGTACCGCTCCTCGGCGATCCCGCTCGCCGCCAGCTCCTCCTTCAACCGCTTGAACCTGAGGCCCGCCCGAGTGGGCAGCGACCATTCCATCATCTCCATGTAGGAGGCCATCGGCAGGTAGACGCGGCCGGTGGGCGGCCGGCGTTCGATGTATTCGGAGAAGGTGACCGTCTCGACCCAGCTTCGGTTATCCGCCAGCGCCTGAAAAAACTTTTCCAGCCAGCCTTCCCCGTACACCCACTGGTGGGTTCCCGGCCAGCCGCCGAATTTCTCTCCGTCGTCGGCGTAGGTCAGGGCGTCGAAACCCCATTCGTCCTTCGCATGCCTGAGTGCGGCTAAGGTTTCCTCGGGCATCTTGAACGGAATGCTGTAGCGCAGCGCCTTGCTGATGGGAAACACCGCAAGCGGATGGCCGTGCTTCTCGGTGAGATAGTAACCGTCGAGCCTGTGTTCCTCGAGCCCGGCGTAATAGAAGTGCGTGTCGTCGAGCACGGTGTAGCGCATTCCCGCCTCGGCGAGGATGCTGGGAAGCTCCGGCGTCCAGATGCGCTCGGCGAGCCACAGCCCCTTCGCCTGGTAACCGAATTCGTCGGCAATGAAGCGGTTCATCATTTTGATCTGGCCGATGGCGTCCCTTTCCGGCAGCGACGCGAGGATAGGCTCGTAGAACCCACCACTCATGATCTCGAGCGTTCCCTTAGCGGCGCGCGCCGCCACGCGCCTGAGAAACGCGGGCTCGTTCGCCTTAAGCCATTCGAGCAGGGGGCCTGAAAAATGCACCGCCGTGGCGATATCCGGAAACCGCTCCAGGAGATCGAAGTAGGGGCGGTAGCTGTTTTCGAACAGCTCTTTGAATACGTGCTCGAAGTTGCCCACCGGCTGGTGGTTGTGCACGCCGAAAAGGAAATGGATTTTTCCCATGCGCTTAGAAATGCTCGCTAAAGAAAGGGTTTCAGTTCACCCCGTGCGGGGAGATGCCCAGGGTTTCCTCGGGCGGCGGCGACTCTGGCTCGAACAGGCGCATGGTGTAGAGGGTGTGGTAGAGCTTCTCGTTTTTCATCAATTCCTGGTGCTTGCCCATCTCCACCACCGCGCCCCGGTCGAGGACGATGATCTTGTCGGCATTGTGCACCGTGCTCAGCCGATGCGCGATGATGATCGTCGTGCGGTTGGTCATCAACAGCTCCAGCGCCTCCTGAATGAGGGATTCCGACCGGTTGTCAAGCGACGAGGTGGCCTCGTCGAGCACCAGCACGCGCGGGTTCTTGAGAAGAGCGCGGGCAATGGCGATGCGCTGCCGCTCGCCGCCCGAGAGCTTGACGCCCTTTTCACCCACCAGGGTATCGTAACCCTTGTCCAGGCGCATGATGAATTCGTGCGCGTTGGCATTTTTCGCCGCTTCCATGAGTTCTTCCTCGCTGGCGTCGAGCTTGCCATACAGGATATTTTCCCGCACCGAGCCGCCGAACAACAGCGTCTCCTGCGGCACCAGCGCCACCTGCCCCAGGTACGATTCAAGGTCGAGGGTTTTAAGATCGTGCCCGTCCACGCGCACCACCCCTTCGACGGGGTCGAAAAAGCGGTTTAGCAGTTTGATGAGGGTGGATTTGCCCGCGCCGCTCGGGCCCACCAGCGCCGCGGTCTCGCCGGGCTGGATGGTGAAGCTGACATCCTTCAGCACCTTCGCCGATTCCTGGTAGGCAAACGAAACCGCGTCGAACTGGATTTTTCCCTCGATGCGGCTGAGCTTGACCGCGTTTGGGGGGCTCACGATGGCGGGCTTCGAATCCAGGATGTCGTACACCCGCCTGACCGCGCCCAGGGCCTCCTGCACCTGGGTATACAGGCGCACGAAGGTGCCGATGGGCCCCGCCATGATGAGGCCGTAAAGAAAAAACGCCGCCAGCTCGCCCGGCGTGGTGCCGCCCTGCATCACCTGAATGCCGCCGTACCAGATGAGGAGCGCGGAAACCAGAAACGTGAGGCACAGCACGAACGGCCCGAACGACGACGAAATCTTGAGCTTGCGGACCGAATCGTCGAAGGCGGTTTCGATCTCGCGCGAAAACCTTTGCTTCTCGTAAGGTTCGCGCGTGTACGATTTGACGATCTTGATCGACGACACCACCTCCTCCAGCACCACCACCGCGCGCGCGAGCTGGTCCTGCACCCTTTCCGACAAGAGGCGCAGCCGCTTGCCGAACAGCCGGGCGAACAGCATGAGCGGCGGCAGCACGATAAGGATGAGACCGGTCAATTTCCAGTTGAGATAGAAAATGATCGCCAGCGCACCGAGCAGGGTGATGGTCTGCCTGAGCACCGCCACCGGAATGGAGACCAGCGCGTTTTGAATCACCGAGATGTCGTTGCTCATGCGCGAAAGGATTTCCCCCACCCGCCGGTTCTGAAAAAACCCGAGCGACAGCGACTGGATGTGGGAGAAAAACTCAATGCGGAAATCCGCCGTCATGCGGTGGCCGACGAAACCGAGGATGTAATTGTGCGTCACCGCCAGCACCGCCTGAAACAAAACGATGACCACCACGTCGCGGGTCAGGCTGTTGAGCACCGCGTTGTCCTTGAGCACCACGACGGCGTTGATGATGTTGCGCACGATGAGGGGCAGGATCAAGTTGATCGCCGAGGTCAGGGTGAGGCAGAGAAAGGCAAAAATGATGGCCCTGCGATAGGGCCTGGCGTACTTGAGTATTTTGGCGAAATCCTTCATGAGATCCAGCGGCGCGCCGCCGGCCCAGCCGGCAACCCGCGCCAAAAAGCCCCGGCCAGACACGCGGTCAAGCCCCGAAGGCCAGCGTTTTCAAGGTATTTGAAGCTGCTATCATACCTTCGCCGGAGCGGAAGTTCAAATAATATCGTCACTTAATACCTGGCTGGAGGAAAAATTCATTTTTCGGCTAAAGTTTTTGGAAACCCTGCCGCTAAGAAGTTGCGATTTGTTTTCTTTTTCGCCCCGAATCGCCACCGTTTA
>QJWD01000148.1 GCA_003235465.1 Nitrospirota bacterium
AACCCGACCCCGGCTTTCGGCTTTCTGGCAAGCCAGTTCCCCTCCATGATAGAGCGCTTCCGGTCGGAGGTGGTGATGTGCCTTGCCGTCATGCACCATCTGCATATCAATGGCAGGCAGTCGTTCGCTCGCCTCGCCCCCCTCATGGACGCACTGTCAGCGAAAGCGGTGATCTTCGAACACGTGGACTGCACCGACGGCAACATCCACCTGCTGGACCATGGGCGCGACATCGAATATGATCTCGAAACCGTTTCCGGCGAGCTGGCCAACTATTTCAAGGTGACCCGGTTCGATTCCGACCGCAAAACCCGAAAGATTCTTCTGTGCGAAAAGCCCTAGCCTGCTTTCTTGCCGCTCGCCGCCGGCCTGGAGGCGAGAGGTCACGCTTCCGCAACACGGCTCAGCCGGTGCGCCGTCACGGTCAGGCAGTCGCCCTCTTGCTCCACCCGGCCGGTGACGGTGTAGGGGCCGCGGTCGTAGAGGAGTGGCCCGAAGCGGCGGTAAACCCGGGGAAACAAGGTCACCTCGAAAGCCGCTGTGGCGTCTTCCAGCATCAGGAATTTCATGAACTCGTTTTTCACCGTGCGCGTGCGCTTGGCGTGGACAAGCCAGCCGGTCAGCGTGACCACTCGGCCAGCGAGCCGGCGAAGTGCTTTTGCCGGGACGCGCCCGGCCGCCTCGATGTCGTACAGCGAAAGCAGATGGGCCGATACCGTGATGTCCAGGCACGCAAGCTCGACCAGCAGCTTCTCTCGGAGCGTGTAATCCGGAAGAGTGGGGATGGTGGCACCGGAGAAAGGGAAAAAACCGGGCAGGGAGGCCACCCCCCTTTTCCTCCCGTGCGCGAGCAGTTGGAGCTGCCACAAAAGTTCGGGCCGCGTTCCGCCCAGTGCGTCGCAGGCGCCGGCGAGGATGAGCGATTCCGCCTCCGTTTCGGCGATCGCGGCGCGCGACAGAAAATCCGCCAGCGAGGTGTAGGAGCCGCCCCGCCGGCGCTCGGCCAAGATGGAGTCGATGGCGCACTGTCCCACGTTCTTGAACTGGCCAAGCCCGACGCGGATGGCATTCGCCGCCGCCCCGCCGGCCGCTTCGCGGTTCCGACCACCCGGCCGGGCTACCGCCGTGAACGCCGCCTCGCTTGCGTTGACGCAGGGTGGCAGGATCGTCAGCCCCATGCGCCGCGCTTCCTCAACATAAGCGGCGGCGGCGTAGAAGCCGCCGCGGTTCGACAGCACCGCCGCCATGAACTCGGCGGGGTGATGCGCCTTGAGGTACGCCGTCTGGTAGGAGACGATGGCGAACGACGCGCTGTGCGCTTTGCAGAAGGCATAGCCCGCGAAACTCTCGATCTGCCGCCAGATCTCAAGCGCCGCGCCTGAACGCACCCCGCGCGCCACGGCGCCCGAGAGAAAGCGCTCGCGGTGGATGCGGATGTCTCCCCAGTTTCTTTTCTTGCTCATGCACTTCCGCAGGCGGTCGGCTTCGCCCAGGCTCATGCCTGCGATGTCGTGCACCACCTTGATCACGTCTTCCTGGTAGATCATGACGCCGAATGTGTCCCTGAGGAGCCTGGCCATGCGGGGATGCGGGGTGCGCACTGC
Organism: Nitrospirota bacterium; assembly: GCA_003235465.1. The sequence continues at coordinate 1,605 of QJWD01000148.1, forward strand.
CTCGCGGCTGTTGTGGCGGTCGATGAAGGCTTTCATCATGCCGCTGTCGGCGACCCCCGGGCGAATGATCGAGCTCGCCGCGGTCAGCATCTCGAAGCTCTCCACCCGAAGTTTCTTCAGCAGGTTGCGCATGCCGGGCGATTCGATGTAGAAGCAGCCGATGGTGTCACCCCGGCGGATGAGTGCGCGGGTGGCCGGGTCCCGCGCCGGGTCGAGGCGCGCAAAATCGATGCGCACGTTGTGCCGCGCCGCAACCGCCCGCACCGTGTCGGTGAGAACGGCGAGCCCCTTCTGCGCCAGCAGGTCGATCTTGAGCAGGCCCATGTCCTCCACCGGGTACATGTCGAACTGCGTGACCACGAACCCCTTCGGCGTTTTCTGAAGCGGCATCCGCTGAATGATTGGAAACGGGGAGATGACGATGCCGCCGCAATGGATCGACAGATGGCGCGGCAGTCCCTCGATCTGTTGCGCAAGGGCGATCATGCCGCGGTACGGCTCATCCTCCAGCGGCAGATGGCGGCACTCGGGGATCGTTTCGCGGGCCGCGCCGAGGCGCGCCACATCCACCCCATACGGCAGGGCGCGGGTGAGCGCGTCGATCTCCGCGCCTGGAATGCCGAGCGCCCGGCCCACCTCGCGCAGGGCGCTGCGGCCGCGAAAATGCACATGCGCTGAAATCAGTGCAACGTTCTCGCGCCCGTATTTGTCGAAAACGTAATCGAGCATTTCATCGCGCCGGTTCCAGGGGAAATCGATATCGATGTCCGGGTAATCCGTCCGTTCAGGGTTCAGGAAGCGCTCGAAATACAGATTGTGGCCGAGGGGGTCCACCTCGGTGATCCCCAGCGCCCGGCACACCAGGCTGTTCGCTGCCGACCCCCGGCCCACCGTCGGGATGCCGCGCGAGCGCGCCTCGCGCACGACGTCCCAGACGATGAGGAAGTAAGGCGCGAAGGACAGGCCGTTGATGACCTTGAGCTCATGGTCAAGGCGGCGCGTGGCCTCCGCGAGGCGGCCGGGGTAAAGCGCGCGGACGCCGCGCCGGGTCAGCGCCTCCAGGCGGGAGGAGGGAGTCTCTCCCGCCGGCAGGGGAAACCTTGGAAACAGGATCTCACCGATGGGAAGCGTCACATTGCAGCGCTCGGCGATCCGTCGCGTGTTTTGCACCGCCTCGGGCACATCGGCGAAAAGGCGCGCCATCTCCGCCGGCGTCTTCATCCAGCTTGCGGGAGGGGCCGCAGCACCCTCCGGCAGCGTGGAGAGGGTGGTGCCGGTGCGGATGGCCGCGAGCAGCCGGTGGATGGCAAAGCCCTCACGGCGCAGGAACAATACCCGGTTCGTCGCGGCCACCGGCAGGCCCCGGCGGCGGGCGAACGCGAGAAGGTCCCGGCTTGCGCGGCCTCCGGCCAGGCGCGAGAGCTCGGCGTACAGGTTGCCGGCGCCGCGCGCCCGCGCCACCGCATCGAGCACCCGCGAGTCGGCCGAGAGGATGACGACCCGGTCGCTCGCGTCTCCAAGACGCCTGGCGAGAGAAAAGCCGGGGTCCAGGTGGCGGTCGGTGATGACGGCGCAGACCTCGCCGAAGCCCTGAAGATCCTTGGCGAGGATCACCGCGCGCGGCTCGCTCCTTTCGCCGGAACCGCTGATTTCCGCGCCATAAATCGGGCGTATTCCGGCGGCGCGGGCGGCGCGGTGAAACGACACCGCCCCGTAAAGGCCGTCGGTGTCGGTGAGCGCGAGCGCCGGGCATCCCATGGCGGCGGCGGCCTGGGCCAGAGCATCGATGCTGTCGACGCCGGCCTGGAGCGAATAGTGGCTGTGGCAGTTCAAGTGGACGAACATGATGACGAATAAAAAGCGAAAATGTATGGCAAAAAAAGGACCCGGATTGATAGGGCTATGGATACAGTATGTTACGCCAGCGCCAGCGGCGAGTCAAGCCGTGGTGGAAAGCGGGTCGCGGCGCGGTGGCAGGGCGTGGGAGAGCCAAAAAAAAGTTGACAATATCCGGATAACTGGATACCCTAAAAAAGATCTCCAAAGCCTCATAGAAAACCTCAAAAAATCCAATCCATTTCAGTCGCTGCACCTCAATTTATTTATAGAGCGGTTTTACTCAACCCATTTTCTCAAAGCGCAAGGCTTGGCCTATCCTCACAGAGAGTCGACCCGTAACCTAAAAACGGGGTTCAGCACGAAACCCAACCTAAATCTCCACCTCAAGAGAAATAAAGACAAATGAATATTGAAGAATTAAAGTCCAAAACCATTTCCGAACTCACCAACATCGCCAAGCAGTTGAAGATTCAGGGGCACAGCGGTCTTCGCAAGCAGGATCTCATTTTCAAGATCCTTGAGGCCAAGACCGAGAAAGAAGGCCTGTTGTTTGGTGAAGGGGTTCTGGAAATCCTGCCCGACGGCTTTGGCTTCCTGCGCGCGCCGACGTACAACTACCTGCCCGGTCCCGACGACATCTACGTGTCCCCGTCGC
>QJWD01000196.1 GCA_003235465.1 Nitrospirota bacterium
CTCCGAAGCCAGCGGAGGACAAACCCCGGCCGACGGCCACCGACCAGGCGCTGCCCGAACCACTGAAGAAAAAGTTGGCCGACGCCCTCCTTTTGGGCGACCTCGGGCAAATGGAAACCCTGCTCGCCGAAGCCGGCGAGGCCGCCCCGGCCAGCCAGGCCACGCACCTTAGAAACATCATCGCCAGCTACAACATCGAAGCGCTGGAGCACTATCTCGAAGTGGATGCATAGATCACGATCCCGGCAGTCGAGAGGCAACAAAATAAATCAGGAAATATCAAATCGCATTACAGGAGCCAACGCATGAACCACGAGCCAGACAACCAGGAGGACATGAAAATCCTTCTGGTCGACGACACGCCGGCCAACCTGGATGTACTCAGAAAAACCCTGGAGAAAAACCGCTACAGGGTATCGGTGGCGCCGTCGGGCGAGCGCGCGCTCAGGATCGTCCCCCTCTTCCAGCCGGATCTCATCCTGCTCGATGTGATGATGCCCGGCATCGACGGCTACGAAACCTGCCGCCGCCTTAAAAGCGGCGAGCACGCCCACATCCCGGTGATCTTCATAACCGCCAAGAGCGAAACCAGCGACATCGTGACCGGCTTCGGCGCGGGCGGCGTCGACTACATCGCCAAGCCTTTTAGGCACGAGGAGGTGCTGGCCCGGGTGTCCTCGCAACTGCGCATTCGCGCCCTCGAGAAGGCCAGGAAGCGGATGATCGACGAACTCGGCAGGAAGAACAAACACCTCCTCGAACTGAACGACCTCAAAGCGCGATTCCTCGGCATGGCCGCGCACGACCTGAGAACCCCGCTCGCCTCCATCGGCGGCTTCGCGCAGATTCTGATCAACGGCTTCGCCAAATTGAGCGGCGAGGAACGCGAGGACTTCCTCACCCGCATCCGCAACCTCAGCGGGCAGATGCTGGAAATGATCAACGACCTGCTCGACGTCACGGTGATCGAAAGCGGGCAACTGCATATCGAACCCGGCATCGCGTCGTTGGGGAACGCGCTTCTCGACCGCCTGAACCTGTTCGAGCTCCTGGCGGAAAAAAAGGCATCCGCATCGAGTCCCGTCTCGAGGGTGTGCCGCCGCTGCCCATGGATGAAAGCCGCATCCACCAAGTGTTCAACAACCTGATGAGCAACGCCCTCAAATTCTCGCCGCCGGGCTCCCTGGTCGAGGTCGCGCTTCGGGCGGAGGGGGAATTCGCCCACGTGACGGTGAAGGACCCCGGCCCTGGCCTGTGCGAAAACGACAAGAGCCGGCTGTTCGACGGCTTTCAAAAACTCAAGCCGCGCCCCACCGGCGGCGAGAAAAGCACCGGCCTCGGCCTCATGATCGCCAAAAAGCTGATCGAGGCGCACGGCGGCAGGTTCACCGTCGAAAGCGCGCCGGGCCAGGGCTCCACCTTCGGCTTTCTCCTCCCGCTGGCCGCCCCGGCCGCTGAAACAGCAGGACAGGAGTTGCAATCCACGGCCAAGTGATGAAATAATCGGGCATCCCCAACTTGCCGCATGGCGCGGCTTATAGCGGGGCACTCTCGGCCCGACCATGAAAATCGACAACCCCCAGACGCTGGCGGAAACCGGCATCATCGCCAGCTTTTCGCGCCACGCCCGCAGTTACGACAAGCACGCCCGCCTGCAGAAAACCATGGCCGAGCGCCTCGCGTCGCTACTTCCCCCAGGCCCCGCCAGCCGCGTCATCGAACTCGGCTGCGGAACCGGGGTGTTCACGCGCCACCTGCTCGCCCTGCCCATCGGCGAGCTGATCCTGAACGACATCGCGCCGCCCATGATCGACTGCCTGAAAGAGCAGATCGCCCTGCCCCCGGGCACACGCTTTCTTCTCGGCAACGCCGAGTCGGTGGAATTTCCCGAGGCCGACCTGGTTGCGGCCAACGCCGTGTTCCAGTGGTTCCAGCGGCCGCGCCGCACCCTCCGCCACCTTCACGATCGGCTTCGCCCGGGCGGCATGCTGGTGTTCTCCACCTTCGAGCCGGGAACCCTCTCTGAGTTTCGCGATGCGGTGGGCCTCGAGAGCCCGAGCCTGCTCAAGCCACTGGAAGAATGGGCGGAGGATCTTGAAAGCGCGGGGTTCGTGGTGGAGGAAGCGGCGCGGGAAACCCGCAAGACATTTTCCGACAACACCCGCACCCTCATCAGCAACCTGCAGCAGATCGGCGCGGCGCCGTTTCGCATGCTCGGCGCGGGCGGCCTCAAGCGGTTGATGAGGGAATACGACCGCCGCCACATGACGCCGCAGGGGGTTTACGCCCGCTGGGAGATCGGCTACCTCGCCGCCCGCCGTCCCGAGCGCTGAACTGCCGCTACGCCTTTCTCACTGCCATGAGCAAGCTCGAACCGCTTTCAAGCTCAAGCGTCTTGATGGAACCGAAGCCGGCATCCGCGAGCATTTGCCGCGCCTCCTTGAACGAGTAGGTGCGGCCCGTCTTCGTGTACATCAGCATGGTGAGGGAAAACAGGGCGGCGTCGTAGGGGGCGGTGCGGCTGTCGTTCAAAAACAGGTCGACCATGAGCAGGCGGCCGCCGGGCTTTAGGGCACGGCGAATGCGCGAAAGAAGCCGCCGGTTTTCCGCCGGGTTGTAGATGTGCAGGATATTCGAGTACAACACCGTGTCGCGGTTCTTGCCGTAGTCCGCCTCGAACAGGTCTCCCGGCAGAAAATCCATGCGCGATAAAATCTTGCTTCCCCGCCACAGTTTTTTCGCTTCGGCGAGCGCCGCCTCGCGGTCCACCAAGGTGGCACGCGCCTTCGGGTCCCGCATCAGGATGGCGGCGCTGTAGGAACCGGGGCCCGCGCCCAGGTCCACCATATCGCCCACGGGCTTTTCGCACACGATTTCGGCGATGCGCCTGGCGTAGGGCTCGCTCCGCTCGTGCATGGCGTGGGTGAATTCCTCGCGGAACGCGGGGTCGTCGCCGCCTTCGAAACTGGCGATGTCCCGCCCTTTCTGGATCGTCGTTAGCAGGTTTTCCCACTCGCCGCGATTGCCGGTTTTCAGGAACACGGTGCCGCGCAGGTATTCGGGCCCGGTTTTGCACAGGTAGCGAAAGGTGTCTTGCGTGTTCCTGTACACCTCGCCGCGCTTTGTGATCACCCCCATGGCGGCGAGGGCGTCGAGTAGCGCCGCCATTCCCTCGCGGGTGGCGCGGGCCTTCCTGGCCACGGCCGGGGCCTTTTGGCCTTCCTTGCCCAGGTGGGTGAAAACATCCATCTCCAGCGCCGCGATCAGGATGTGCGCCTCCTCCAGCCTGTCTATGGTATCCAGGATCTGCTGAATTTTCATCGCGCCCTCATTCCTCGAGCAGTTTCGCCACACGCTCCGGCAAGCCGAGGCGGGAGCCGAACAGGGTTTCCCTCAGGCGGCCCTGCTTGTCGATGAGAATCGTCGACGGGGTGCCGCGAAGTAGATATTCATCGAAGGTCAGGGCGTCGAACTTTTTATTGCGGAGATAAGTGGCGACCTGGCCGCGAACCATCTCCCGCGTGCGCTCCAGCAGGGTGTCGTATTCCGGGATGTCCCGCCTGATGAGACGCTCCATCGCCTCGCCATCGGCCTCGCCCGTGGTGGGAACCAGGCTGTCCCACGCCACCGGAAAGGGGATTTCGTATTCGAGCCGGTTGCCGTTCAGGTGCCCCATCTCCGTGAGCGCCGACAGCGTCTCGCCAATCACCTCGGCATGACCAAGCAGCCGCTCCAGATTGGCCAGGTTGTTCTTGTCGAAATCCTCGAACGCCGTGGCCAGCCCCCACACCGCGAGCGGCCTGCCGGCGAATTCGCGCTGCACCTCGATCGCCTCGGGCAGGCCGGCGATGAAGCAGCCCGGGCAGTTGACCTGAAACACTTCGATCAGGACCACCTCGCCCAGGTGTTCGTCCAGGCTTCCCGGGTTGCCCTGCACCCAGCGGTCGATTTTAAGCGCCGGGGCTTTCTCGTTGAGCTTCGCCATTTCATCTCACAGTGGAAAAAGCAGCCGAAAAATTGATTTTACCCAGA
>QJWD01000356.1 GCA_003235465.1 Nitrospirota bacterium
CGAACCGGGGCCGCGCTCCCAGGTCGGGAACGAACAGGGTGACCTCGTGCCCGAGGCTGGCGAAGCTTTTGCAGAATTCGACGACGTGCCGCTTGCTCGCGCCTTCCTCCTCGACGTCGATCCTGGCCAGGTAGAACAATCTCATCGGCGGGCGCCTCTCGTTTCAACCGGGCCTGGGTTCATGCGCTCAAACCACGGCGGGCCCTCATGCGGGTTTCGCGAGTTCGCGAACGATTTTCCATTCCCCATCCTCTTTTTTCCACAGCATCGTCTTATGGCTCACATCCGCGCGCAGGTTGGACCAGTAATTTTGTACGAACGACAGCAGGACGGTGTCGCCCTCGTCCCGGATGCGCACCTCCCCTACCTCCACCTTCACCCGGCGCACGCGGCTCAGCGCTTTTCGCTGGGTTTTGAGCCAGGCCTCGCGCGTGACGCCGGGGTTCTGAAAATCGCGCGCGTAAAAGGACAGAAAGGTGTCGATGTCGATATCCTGCCAGGCCTGGATCCAGATCAGAAACCGCGCCACCACCTGATCGGCATTGTCGCCCCCGGGTCCGCCGGAAGCAGACATGGGGCCGCTTTCGGCCACCGGACCGGGCTCACCGCCGGCGGCGGTGATCGCCCGCTGAGGCAGCACCACCGCCCGCAGGCCATGACGCTCCATCAACACGCTGGCGCCTGCGCGGGCATCCTGTTCCTTTTCGTAAGGGCCGATCCTCACCTTGTACCAGGGCCTCTCCTCGACGGTGGAGACCATATACGGTTTCAAGCCCTTTTTCTGAAGGCTGTCGAAGAAGCGGTCGGCGTTCTCCTGGCTGCGAAATGCGTTCAATTGCAGGGTGAAGACCGGCGGCATCCCGGCCCGGGCTTCGGGGCTTTCTGATGCCGGAAGGGATGTGGCCGGGGGTTCCTCAGGCAAACCGGCGGACGGCTTTCCGGCTTCCGGGCTCTCGCCACAGGCGGCAAGGGCGGCGATCAGGAACAGAACGGCAAAGGGGCGGTTCCAGGCTGGGTGGCGTTTTTTAAGACCGATAAGCGTCATATCCGCGGCGCGGGCGTGGGGTGATGGCGGGCTCTCCCTCTTGCAAGCCAAGGCCGGCGGCCCACGGCCGGTGGTCCGCCTGGGGTTGGTCCCGCCTGACCGAATATCAGAGCAGTTTCTTGATGAACGGGACGAGCTGACCAGCCCCCACCGAGGGCGAACGGGCTCGTAGGACGCCGTCTTTGTCCACAACCAGCACCGTCGGCATATCTCTTTGAATATATGCCTTGTTGACGGTTTGCGAGGGATCGAGCAGGTAGGGGAACTTAACTGGATCGGGAAACTCGGCCAGGTACCCCGTGACATCATCCTTGGAATCGCCGCTGGTGTTGATGCCCAGAATCACCAGGTTGTCGTCCCTCACCTGTTCGCGGACCTTGTTGAACTCCATGGCCTGGTTCATGCACGGGACGCAGATATGGAACATGCCGATCAAAACCACCCGGCCTTTCAAGGAGGACAAGGAAATCGACCGCCCGTCCACCGTCTGCAGGGCGAAATCGGGCGCGGCGTCGCCGGGGCGCGGGGCGCCGGCCATCGCCACGGAGGCAAATGCCGAAAATAAAAGAAAATAAAGAATTATCTTTCTCATGCGGTCACCCCTGGAAGTGGAATAAAACAGGTCCAAAAGCGGTCTTTTGAATGGCCATGTTCATTTTAAAACAGGACCCTTGAAGATGAAAGGCAAATCTCCCGCCAGCGCTAGCGGCGGTTACCTAAGCCAATACTTTAACGCCGGCGGGGAATATCACCTTCTAATAAGGAGTTATAATTAACTCGCTCTTGACTTGCCAGCCTTGATATAATAAAAATTATAGAACCACTTGAATCTCAGCCAAAAAAAATGATTCTACAAGCCTTTTTCCTCATTTTAGCGCTCATTTTCGTGGCCCCGCAGGCGTTCGCCGGCTCCATCAGCGGCACCGCGCTCTACGCCGCCGATTTCAAGCCGCTGCCGCCGCTCAAGACGGGTAAATTCCAGAAGGCCTGCGGCCGGGTGGATGTGCCGAACGAATCCCTGCAGGTGAACGGCAAGGGCCTCAAGAACGTGGTCATCGCCCTGGAAGGGAGCGACCTGGGCGGCGAGCCCATGGGACAAAGCATCGATCAGAAAAACTGCCAGTATCATCCCCATGTGGTGGCGCTGATGAAGGGTTCGATGCTGAAAATCCATTCCAGCGACCCGATCAACCACAACATTCACACCTACTCGTTCGACAACGACCCGCTCAATATCATGTTCATTCCAGGGCAGGACGCCAGCGAGCAGGAACTCGAGGAACCCGAGATCATCAAAATAGAGTGCGATTTGCACTCCTGGATGTCCGCCTGGGTGGTGGTCACGGAAAACGCCTATTTCGCCGTTTCCGGCGACAAGGGCGAATTCACCATCGCCAACGTGCCGCCTGGGGAATACACCCTCACCGCATGGCATGAAACCCTGGGAAGCCTTAGCCGCGAGGTGAAGGTGGGCGAGGGAGATGCAAAAATCGATTTCGATTTTTCCAACATTTCCCCTCAACTGTCGAAAAAATGACAGTGCGGATTACCGCCGCAATCTGAAATCATTCGTATGACAAGGGAGAACAAGGGTGATGACTTATTTTAAAAAAATATTTTCCGCAATGCTTGTATCGATCACCCTCATCGCCCTTTCTGGCTCCGCTTTCGCCTACCAGGAAATCGAGGTCAAGAACGGCGGCACCCTGAAGGGCAACGCTTTCCTTAAAGGCAACATTCCGCAGCCCCGCGTCTACCACCTGGTCCTGTTCCCCAACATCGACATGTGCGCCGAGGTGGATACCGATGAGGCGATGAACCGGGTCCTGAACGATTTCATCGTCTCCCCAAAGGGGGGGCTGAAAGACGTGGTCATCACCCTCGACCACGTCGAGGCGGGCAAGCCGTTCAACAAGGAACCGATTTTGATCAAGTCGGAGAACTGCAAATTCTATCCCGATGTGAATGTCGTCACCCAGGGTGAATCGTTCAAGGTGGACAACATCGACGCGGTCATGCACAACAGCCAGGTCTACCAGAAGGAACGGGGGAAAATTCTGCTCAACATCCCGATTCCCGCCGAGGAGGTTTCAGACGGCATCGTCCACTTCCAGAAAAACTACAGGATTTTCCAGATGATCTGCGGCATGCACGAATTCATGCAGACCTGGGGCTTTCGCATCCAGAACCCGTATTACTTCAAAACCAAGGACGACGGCGCATACCAGATAGACAACATCCCGCCGGGGGATTATGTCGTCAACGCCTGGCATTACCTGATGAAGGTGCAGAGCAAGAAGATCCACGTCGCTGAAAATTCCGTCATCGATCTCGATTTCGTGTTCGACGGCGACAAGGTGATCCGGCCCCTGTACGAAACCATCAAGTCGGGCCGCATCAAGCACGAGGCCTCCGGCTATAAAGGAGAGGTTTTCAGGGACCGCCTGGAATACCAGAAGGATAGCGACGACAAAGAAGATGGCGAAGGGGACAAATGATTCGACGGTTGCCCCATCGCCGCCGTGGTCCGGCGCCCCTGCCCTTCCTTGCCGCCGTTCTATTATTACCCCTTGCCTTTTACGCAAAGCCGGCCTGGCCCGGAGGCAACCCTCCCCCGCCTCCCGACATGCCCGAGAGCGCGTCCCTCTACGGTAAAACCGTAAACCTCACCGAACTCAAAAGCCCGCTCGACCCTGCAAAGGAAGCCAAACACATGCGCGAGGGCGGTGCGGTGTACTTTAAAAACTGTTTTCTCTGTCACGGCGACCTGTTCGACGGCAAGGCCGTGTTCGGCGAAAGCTTCTTCCCGCCGCCCGCCGACCTGACGAGCCCTAAATCCATTCTGTCCAGACCCGTGGCCTACACCTTCTGGCGCATCGCCAAGGGCGGCCCCGGCCTGCCCGATGCGCAGGCGGCGTCGGATTCGGCCATGCCCTCCTGGGAGGACCGGTTGAGCGAGGAGGAAATCTGGAAGGTCATCC
>QJWD01000138.1 GCA_003235465.1 Nitrospirota bacterium
AAGCTAACCATCAAACAGGTCCTCGCAAACTAGGGCCGGTTCTTAACCGGACAGGACATGACCTCTCCCGTAATCGAGCCGAGATTCATCGCCGTGGAAGGCGCCATTGGGGCGGGGAAAACCTCCCTCGCCCGCCTGCTCGGCCGGCAGTACGACGCTCGCCTGCTGCTCGAAAAGGACAACGAGAACCCCTTCATCGCCAAATTCTACGAGGACCGGAAAGCGCACGCGTTCCAGACCCAGATTTTTTTTTTACTGAGCCGCTACAACCAGTACCTGAGCCTCGCGCAAAGGGACCTGTTCGACTCGGTGGTGCTCATCGACTACCTGTTCCACCGCGACAGGGTGTTCGCCCAGCTCAACCTGGAAAGCCATGAGCTGAGGCTCTACGAGCAGATCTTCGACCTGTTGAAGGAAAAGGTCCCCAGCCCGGATCTCGTCATTTTTCTGCAGGCCGATACCGATGTGCTAAGAAGGCGGGTGGAAAAGCGCAACCGGGATTACGAGGCCATCATCGACCCCGGCTACCTCGACCAGGTCAACAAGGCGCTCAACAACTACTTCTTTTATTATTCCGACACGCCGCTGCTCGTCATCAACACCAACGAAATCGATTTCGTGGAAAAAAAATGCGACCTGGAAGAGTTGATAAAAAAAATCAACGGGCATAAAATAGGCCGTGAATATTACAATCCGCTTGGATCCTGACAGGACCGGGACGGGGCAGACACACGCTTTAAAATCGCACGTTGCATCCTGATCGGCAAAAGGGGACCTCCGGGCCCCGAATCATGACGTCGGCCAGAATGCACCGGGCCGCCGGTTGACGCCGGCATTTGGCGGCCTTTAAACGCCGCCGCCCCCCTTCCCTCGCCTGCCTGGCGATAGCGGGTCCTTTTCCCTTTTGAGAAAGGAGCCGCGATGAACAAGACCCCCATCACCGTCCCCGAAATCATGGGGCGAAAATGCTCGGGAAAGAAAATCGCCGCGCTCACCGCGACCGATTACGCCTTCGCGCGGCTGCTCGACGCCACCGGGGTGGACATCGTCCTCGTCGGCGATTCGCTCGGCATGGTCGCCCTCGGTTACGAGAACACGCTGCCGGTGACGATGGATGAAATGCTCGCCCACACGCGCGCCGTCAGGCGCGGCATCGGCCAGGCGCTTTTGGTCGGCGACATGCCCTTCCTGTCCTACCAGGTGTCGGACGAGGAGGCGGTGAGAAACGCCGGCCGCTTCATCCAGGAAGCGGGCGCAAGCGCTGTTAAGCTCGAGGGCGGGGAGCGGGTGGAGGGCGCGATCCGCGCCATCGTCAAGGCCGGCATTCCGGTGATGGGCCACCTCGGCCTGACGCCGCAATCGGTGCACCAGTTCGGCGGGTACCGCGTGCAGGGAAAGAGCTTTCTCGATGCCCGGGCCATCCGGCAGGACGCTAGGCGGCTGGAGAAAGCCGGCGTGTTCTCGCTGGTGCTCGAGGGCATCCCCGCCCTGCTGGCGGAGGAGATCACCCAGGAGGTGAAGATCCCCACCATCGGCATCGGCGCCGGGCCGGGCTGCGACGGGCAGATCCTGGTTCTGCACGACCTCCTGGGGCTGACCGACGGCTTCACGCCGAAATTCGTCAAACGCTACGCCGAGCTTGGCCAGGCGGCGAAGGAAGCGGTTCAGAACTACATCGGCGAAGTCAGGGATGGGGCTTTTCCCGCGCGCGAGCACAGCTACCATGTGGGGCGCAAGGACTGGCCGGCGAAAAACAGCAAGAACTGCGGCTGAGCGGCCCATCATCATGAAGACGGCGAGGAGCCTGCAGGAAATGAGAGCCCTGTCGCGTGAGGCGCGGGCAAGCGGCAAAACCCTCGGCTTCGTGCCGACCATGGGCGCCCTGCACGAGGGCCACCTGAGCCTGGTTCGCCTGTCTATCGCCCGCTCGGACGTGACGGTGGCGAGCATCTTCGTCAACCCGGCGCAGTTCGGCGAAAACGAGGACCTGGACGTGTACCCGCGGGATCTCGATAACGACCGCGCCCTGCTCGAACAGGCGGGGGCCGATATCCTGTTCCTGCCCAGGCGGGAGGCGATTTACCCGCCCGGCTACAGGACCTACGTCAACGTCACCGGCATCACCGATCATTTGTGCGGGCAGAGCCGGCCGAACTTTTTTCGCGGCGTGGCGACGGTGGTGCTCAAGCTGCTGAACGTGGTGGAGCCCCACGTCGCGTTTTTCGGCGAGAAGGATCGGCAGCAGCTGGAGGTGGCGAAAACCCTGGTGCGGGACCTCAACCTGCCGGTGGAGATCGCCTCGGGGCCGATTGTGCGCGAGGCGGACGGCCTCGCCATGAGCAGCCGAAACCGCTATCTTTCGCCACGGGAGCGGGAAAGCGCCCTTTGCCTGAGCCGGGCGCTCAGGGCGGCGTGCGACAAGGTGGCAGAGGGCGAAACCTCCGCCGAAAATCTGAAACGCGGCATGCGGGAGATCATCTTAAGGGAGAGCGGAACCGAGGTGGATTATATTTCGGTGTGCGATCCCGGGAATTTCGAGGAGCTGAACATCGTCGGGAAGGGGGCGCTCATCGCCCTGGCTGTCCATATCGGCAAAACCCGGCTGATCGACAACTGTATCGTAGGGGGGAAGTGAATTCATGCAGCGCACCATGCTAAAATCCAAACTGCACCGCGCGCGGGTGACCGCCACGGAAATCGATTACGAAGGCAGCATCGCCATCGACGAGGACCTGATGGACGCCGTGGGCATCCTCGCCTACGAGCAGGTGCACATCTACAACATCAACACGGGCCACCGGTTCATCACCTACGCCATCGTGGCTCCTCGCGGCTCCGGGACCATTTCCGTCAACGGCGCGGCGGCCCGGCTGGTGCAGATAAATGATCGCATCATCATCGCGGCTTATGGTATCATGAACACCGAAACCACACCCCACGAGCCCAAGGTGGCCCTGCTTGATGTCGGCAACGCCATCGTCAGCCGGGACCTTTAGAGGGGTGTTTCAAGCGGCCCGCGGCGAGGCGGCGGGCTGAGCGCGCACACTAATTTGACCGATTTCCCGAGTCAGGGATGACCCCATGTTTCAACTGATTCTCGCATTATTATTCGCCTTCACCCTGTGGATGTGCCTCGACAGCGTCCAGCGCAAGGAGCACGTGATCTGGATTGTGGTGATGCTCTTCCTCTTCCCCATCGGCGCCATCGCCTATTACTTCGCCGTCAAGGCGAAAGGACCTCGGCCGGCGGGCGGCTCGATGTTCCCCACCGCCACGGTGAAGGAGGCCGACACCGAGGAAACCCTGCAGCTCAAGGACCTGATCAAGAAATACCACAAGGCGTTCCACTATGAAAAGCTCGGGCAGGCCTACCTGGAACAGCGGAAATACGACCTCGCCATCCCGCAGTTCGAGGAAGCCATCAGGCGCGATCCGGAAATGAACGAGGCCCGCTACGGCCTGGCCAAGTGTTACCACGGCCAGGGGCGCTACACGGAAGCCGCCGGGGTGCTCGAGGAGCTCACGCATATCGACAAGAAATACGACTACGGCAACGCCATCTTCGGCCTGGCTGAGTGCTACCGCCTCGCCGGCGAGGACGACAAGGCGCTCCCCGCCTACGCCGAGGTGATCAACTCCTTCGCCTTCTTCAAGGCGTACTACCATTACGCCCGCCTGCTCGACAAAAAGGGCAAGAAGCAGGAAGCCATCGAAAACATGAAGAGCCTCATCGGCTCGTCGAAGGACCTGCCGGAGTACAAACTGGAAAAAGAGCGCTACTGGATTGACGAGGCGTACAAATTCTTAAGGAAAAACGGCGTCGAACTGGTTTAAACCCTGCGGTTCCCCCACCCCGCATCTCCCTCATTGAAAGGTGAAACACGTCATGACGATTCTGGCAGAGAACCTGAAAACCATCCGGAAAAATCTCCACTGCACGCAAATGGCGATGAGCGAGGTTCTTGAAATCGGATTCAGGACCTATGTCCGCTACGAAGCGGGCGAACGCGATGCGCCG
>QJWD01000008.1 GCA_003235465.1 Nitrospirota bacterium
AGAACTGGCAAACGGAGGAAACCTTCGAGGCCGTAGAATACCTTCTTGACAAATAATGAGGCGGCAACGCCGGGGGGCGGCAATGGCGGATGAGGCGGTTCGAGAAGCGAATGATGGGTTCTACCAGGCGTTCAACGAGCGGGACATCCAGCGCATGCGGTCGCTCTGGCAGCAGGGCGATGCGGGCCCGGTTGTTTGCATCCAACCCGGATGGGAGCCGCTCATCGGCTACGAGGCGATTCTGAAAAGCTGGGCCGATATCTTCAAATCCTCGGAGAGCATGAACCTGCGCGTCTCCCACGTGCTGACCCAGGTTTCGGACGACCTCGCCTGGGTCAGTTGCCGCGAGAACCTGTTCATCATTCACAGCGCGGGGGTGCACAGCTCGCGGGTGCACGCCAGCAACCTGTTCAGGCGGGTGGACGGCGTGTGGAAGATGGTGCTGCACCATGCCTCGAGCTTCCCGCCCGGCGGCGACAGCGAGCCGCCCGAATAACCCCCGGCCTCACTCGCTAAGGAAGCAGGCCGTGAAGTGGCCCGGCGCGCTTTCCGTGAGCCTGGGCGTTTCCTCCCGGCAGCGCGCCTCGGCGACCGGGCAGCGCGTGTGAAAGGCGCAGCCCGGCGGCGGCGCCGACGCGCTCGGCACCTCCCCCTGGATGATCTGCCGCGTTTTCGCCCCGCCGTCCAGCGTCGGGATAGCGGAAAGGAGGGCCTTGGTGTAGGGGTGGCGGCAGGCGCCGTACAGCCTGCCGCTGGGCGCGATTTCGACGATCTTCCCAAGGTACATCACCGCCACGCGGTCGCAGAAATGCTCCACCACCGCCATGTCGTGCGAGATGAACAGGAAGGCCATGCCGAGGGTTTGCCTGAGGCTCGCAAGCAGGTTGATCACCTGCGCCTGAATGGACACATCGAGCGAGGACACCGGCTCGTCGGCGACGATGAGGCTGGGGTTCAGCGCGATGGCGCGGGCGATGCCAACCCGCTGCAGCTGCCCGCCGCTCATCTCGTGCGGGTAGCGTTCCATGTGGTCCTCCATCAGCCCCACCTGCCTGAACAACTCGCGGACTTTCGCCCGGCGTTCCTCCCGGCTGCCGATGCGGTGAATCGCGAACGGTTCCTCGACGATGGCCGCGAGGCGCTTTCTCGGGTTGACCGCGGCGAACGGGTCCTGAAAGATGATCTGCATCTCCCGCCTTTGGGCCCGCATCCTTTCGGGCGGAAGCGTCATCAGTTCCTCGCCCTTGTAGAGGATTTCCCCGGCGCTGGGTTCGATCAGCCTGAGGAGGGCGCGGCCCGCCGTCGATTTGCCCGAGCCGCTCTCGCCGACCAGGCCCAGGGTCTCCCCTTCGTTCAACGTGAAAGAGATGCCGTCGACGGCGCGCACCACTGGGCCTTTCTGGCCCAGGTTCCCCGCCGGGAAATGCTTGACCAGGCCCTTGACCTCGAGCAGCGGCGGGCTCATGGAGCCTCCGGGTAGAGCCAGCAGCTCACCGCGTGCCCCGGCTTCCGTGCATAAAGCCTCGGCTGCTCGCCGATGCAGCGCTCGGTGGCGTCGGGGCAGCGCGGGTGAAAGGCGCACCCGGCCGGCAATTCGCCCGGCCTCGGCACCTGCCCGGGAATCTCCTCGAGCCTGCCGCCCTCGGTTCGCCGGCCGATTCGCGGCACCGAGTGGAGCAAGCCGCGCGTGTAGGGGTGAAGCGGCTCCCTGAAAAGCGTCCCGACCGGCCCGGCTTCGACGATTTTGCCCGCGTACATCACCATCACACGGTCGGCCAGGTCGGAGACGATGCCGAGATCGTGGGTGATGAGAAGAATCGACAGGCCGCTGTCCTTGCCGAGTTGCCTGAGCAGGTCCATGATCTGCGCCTGCACCAGCGCGTCCAGCGCGGTGGTCGGCTCGTCGGCGATGAGGATGCGCGGCTCGCAGGACAGCGCCATGGCGATCATCACCCGCTGCCGCATGCCGCCGCTCAGCTGGTGCGGGTACTGCCCCAGTTTTTCAGCGGGGGAGGGAATCTCCACCCGGCGAAGGAGCTCAAGCGCGCGCTTTTCGATGGCGCGGCGGTCAAGCGCCGTGTGCCGCCGGAGGGTTTCCATGATCTGCTCGCCGATGCTGAGAACGGGGTTCAGCGACGTCATCGGGTCCTGAAAGATCATGGCGACCTCGCGCCCGCGCACCTTGCGCATGCCCTCGGGCGACAGCTTGAGAAGGTCGACCTCGCCCAGGCGCAGGCCATCAGCCGTCACTTTCGCCGGCGGTTCGCTGAGCAGCCTAAGGATGGAAAGCGCGGTCACGGTTTTGCCCGAGCCCGATTCGCCGACGAGGGCGAGGGTTTCGCCGCGTCTCAATTCGAAATCGACACCGCGAACGGCGAGCACCTCGCCGCCGTTCTTATGAAACGCGATCCTGAGATTTTCCACCGTGAGTTCGGCCTGGCCCGGCATGGCGGTTCCTTATTCCTGGCTTTTTTAGCCGGCGGGCCTCGCTCGCCGCCGCGAAGCCCGCGAGGTATAAATAATTTACCCGAGCAATTATAAGTTAATGCGCGGGTTAATGCCCCCGGTAATTGCCCTGATTTCCTGCCGCGATCCAAGGGGCTTGACCTGGTCCGCGGAAATTATTAATGAGGGCAGGGGGCTCAGGAAGGAAAAATGAGTGACGGCCCGGATCGCGGGCTTTCACCGGGAGGCCTGGAATCTAAAAACGCGCCCGGCGGAGCTTCGGTTTGCCGGGCTATTTCTATGCGCGAATCCGGGTTATTTCGTCGCGCCTTTTTGTTCGAGCGCATCGAAGTTCCACTCCCAGCCGCGCGCTCTGTCGCGCGGGCTGTGGCTGCCGGGGCCTTTTCGGTCGATATCCGTACCGCGTTCGACGAGCAGCCGGGCGACCTCCCGGTGGCCGCCGAGAACGGCGAGGGCAAGGGGGCTTTCGCCCTCCTGCGCCGGGTCGACCTTTGCGCCGTGGTCGATGAGCCGCGTGCCGTGAAGGCCGGCCTTGGCCGCCGCCATGAGGGGGGTGGTGCGCCACACCCGGCTTTTGGCGTTGGGGTTCGCGCCGTGGTCGATCAGCCATTCCGCGGCCGCCTCCTCTCCGGCGCGGATGGCGGCGTTTAACGGCGGCTCGCCCTCGGGGCCGCCTGGCCGGTCGATGCCTGCGCCAAGCTCGAGCAGGAGGGCCATCATCCCCGTCCGGCCTTCCTTCGCCGCCAGCCTAAGCGGTGTTTCTCCGTGCGATCCCTCTGCCCGGTTGGCGTCACCGTCTTTTGCGATCAGGCGCCTGACCGCCTTGGGCTTGCCCGCCTTGACCGCCCACAACAAGGCGGTGTAGCCGAACACCCTGTCGGTTTGCAGGGCGTTCGCCCCGTTACCGAGCAGCCAGTCCACCAGATCCACCTGGCCTTCGCGGGCGGCGGCGATGAGGGGGGTGAAGGCAAACACGCCGCCGTCCGGCGCCTGGATGTCGGCTCCGTGGGCCACCAGCAGGCGCGCCTCTGCGAGCCGCCCCCTCTCAGCCGCGAAGCCGAGCGGCGAATCGCCCCCTTTGTTACGGGCGTTGGGGTTTGCGCCCGCCGCCAGGAGCCGGGCAAGGGTTTTAAGATCCCCCCCTTCGATGGCGGAAAACAGGGGAGGGATGTCGCCCGGGGCCACCGGGCCGTTCGCTGCCGCATTTTGGGCCAGGCCCCCGGCCGCCACCGCGAGGGTCAAAAGGATGGTTTGTAGAAGACGGGCACAGGACATCTGAAGAATCCGCAGGGGAATTCGGAAAAGGGTCGACCACCGGATGCACGGCCTAAATTTAGGCGAGGGCGATTTGTTCGTCAACCGCCTTTTTCCGCCCGGCGCCGACCAGGGGAACGAACCCTGAAAGAGTGTGCTAAACTGCGGGGGCATCGGCGGGCCACCGCCGGGATAAGGATCACAGGACGATTCGCCCCCCGAAGGGGGCGCTTTCAACAGGGGCCGGGCATGAAAAACTGGTACATGCTTTCGTTGGTCGGGAGAGACAG
>QJWD01000390.1 GCA_003235465.1 Nitrospirota bacterium
TTGGTGTTGTTAATGGACACCCCGGAATCTTCGCCGAAAACGGAGCGGATGGCCTTGCACTCCTGCACATCGCCCTGCGGCGTGGCGGTGGCGTGGGTGTTCAGGATGTCGATGTCAGAGGGCTCGAGGTTGGCCTTCTTAAGTGCCGCCCGAATGCACTCCGCCTGCCTGCCCGCCTCCGGCAAAATGAAATCGAAGGCGTCGGAATTGCAGGCGTAGCCGACGATCTCGGCGTAGATTTTCGCACCGCGCTTGTTCGCGTCGGTCAGCCGCTCGAGCGTGTAAAGGCAGCCGCCCTCGGAGCAGACGATACCGTTGCGCTTGCTGTCGAAGGGCCGGCTGGCCTTCGCCGGTTCCTCGTGCGAGGCGAGGGCGCCCTCGCTTTTGAAGCTCGCGAAAATGCCGAAGGTGCGAATGCTTTCCGACACCCCGCCGGCGAGCGCCAGGTCCACCTCGCCCAGTCTGAGCATCTGCAGGCCCTGGATGACGCCCATATTGCCCGCGGCGCAGGCCGCGCCGATGGTGTAGTGCGGGCCGGTGATCTTCATGTTGAGCGTCACCTCCCCCGCCGGGTTGTTGGCCACCGTGCGCGGGTTGTGGTGGTGCGACCAGAACTTGGTGTCGTAGTTGTACTGGCTGATGTTGAAGACCTCGTTCTCGGTCTCCACGTTGCCGTGTTCGGTGACGCCGATGTAAACCCCCACCCGCGACCGGTCCACCCCGGCGAGGTCGATGCCCGCATCCAGCACCGCCTCCTGCGCGCAGTAGATGGACACCGAGCCCGCGCGCGTGCCGCGCCTGGCCTCCTTGCGCTTCTGGTACAACAGCTCGTCGAAATCGCACACCCCGGCGATGACCTCGCCCATGTAACGCGTCTCGAACTTGCTGACGCCGGAGCGGCCGGAAAGCAGGCTCTCGCGGAACGCCGCCAGGTTGTTGCCGTTGGGTGCGGTCAGACCGATGCCGGTGATGACAATGCGCTCTTCGGGGCTTAAAACCATGTCAAAGGAAACTCTATTTCCGCAAGTGGGTTTGCAGGCGGGGCTAAGGGCCGGTCTCGGCCGGGTGGAACATCAGACCTTCCATGGAGACTTGAAAAGCCATCGAAACGCGGGTGATCCACAAAGCCGGGTTCGGGAGCCGGCAATTTATCATAAAACCCCCTTGAAATAAAGCCGAAAAACCCCACCCCCGCCGGCGGGAGCGGCCGCGAAAAAGCGCGAAAATCTTGCAAAACCGGCCGCACTCGCCTAAGGTGGTTTTATTCGCTAACGGCAGATTCACGGGAGTTTTATTATGGAAAAGGCGACCTTTGGCGCGGGCTGCTTCTGGGGCGTGGAAAGGGCTTTCAGCGCCATCGACGGCGTCCTTGCCACCGCCGTCGGCTACAGCGGCGGCAGCACCCCAAATCCCACCTACGAAGCCGTCTGCACAGGAAGGACGGGCCATGCCGAGGTGGTCGAAATCGAGTTCGACCCTTCCCGCGTCAGCTACGGCAAGTTGGTGGAAACCTTCTTTAAAATCCACGACCCGACCACGCTGAATCGCCAGGGCCCGGACATCGGCACCCAGTACCGCTCGGCGATTTTCTTCCACAGCAAGGAGCAGGAAACAGAAGCGCGCGCTGTGCGCGACCGGCACCAGGCCGCGGGAACCCGCGACATCGTCACAGAAATCACCGCCGCCAGCGAGTTTTACCGGGCCGAGGAGTACCATCAGAAATACCTGGAAAAACGCGGCCTGGGAAGCTGCCACTGAAACCCGCCGGCCATGCAAAGCGATTACGAGATTCTCGATATCACACCGGGTGCCTCGGTTCAGGACATCAAGAAAGCCTACCGGCGCGAGGTCCTCAAATGGCATCCGGACCGCTACCCGCAAGCCAACGAAAAACTGAGGAAACACGCGAGTCGCCGCTTCAACCTCGTCACCGAGGCCTACAACCGGCTGGTCAAGCGGCACAAGGGAAAATTCGCCGCCAACCAGCCACCCGACGCCAACATCCGCAGAAACCGCGGCGCAAGCGCCACCGGCTTTGAGGACGAAACCGCCTCAGGGCTTCCCCAGTTCATCACCCGCACCTGGAAAAACGGCAACAAGTACGAAGGCATGGCTGTGAACGAACAGATGCACGGGCGCGGCCTGTTCACCTACGCCGACGGCAGCGTCTACAGCGGCCAGTTCCGCTTCGGCAAAATGGAAGGCGAGGGCAAGCTCACCTTCGCCAACGGCGACACCTACATCGGCCAGTTCAGGGAAGACCGCTTTCACGGCCAGGGCAAGCTGAACTTCGCCAGCGGCGACAAATACATGGGCGCCTTCGCCGACGATCAATACCACGGCCACGGCGTGCTGGTGACAGGCGGCCAGGTCTACGCCGGCGAGTGGGAATACGGCGCGCTTAAAACCGAAAGCAGCGGTTATTGATTCATTCGAACAGTTCCACACCCGTGCCAGGGAAGCGGCTGGAAATACTGGGCGCTAAAATCCGAAAGAGGGGGCTATTGATTTTCTTCCATCCGCTGCATAGCGAGACATAAAAACACCCATGGCACAGTGGTCGCTATACATGATCCGCCTCGCCAACGGCTCCCTGTACACCGGCATCGCCGAAAACGTCGAGCGCAGGTTCGAGGAACACCGCGAGAACGGCAGGAAAGCGGCGAAAGCCCTGCGCGGTAAGGGGCCGCTCGCCCTCGTGTACCGGCGGGCGGTGGGCACCCGTTCCGAAGCCCTGAAAGCCGAAGCCGCCGTTAAAAAATTAACAAAACAGGAAAAGGAAAACATCGTCCTTGGAATCATCCCTCTGCCGGAGGGCGGCGGCAACCCCGGAGACGAACCCCGTGGATAAATCCCTTGCCGACCTGGAAAAAGAACTCGCCCACTTTAAAAAAACCGGCGACAGGGAGGGCGAAGCCGCCGGCCTCTGTGAAATCGGAAACCACCTGCTTAAGAGGAGAAAATGGCCGCAGGCGGTGCAGGCGCTCGCGAAAGCCGGCGAAATTTACCGGGAGGAAGGCAACACAGCCGCCCAGGCGGGGGTAATAGCCAATATGGGCGCGGTATACTGGCAGCAGGCGCAGGTCAGAAAATCCATCCAGCGCCTTCAAGAATCCCTCGACCTCTTATCGGCGGCAGGCGAACCGGCTGGCCGCGCCATCGTGACGGCGCTCCTCGGCCTTGCGCGCTGGCGGCTGGGGGAACAGAAAGAAGCCCTGGCGCTCATCGGCGAGGCGCTCAAACAAAACGCCCCGGTGCCGGCAACTTACCGGCCCCTCGCCCTGGCCATGGAAAACGCCCGCCGCCAGCTCGATCAGCGGCTACAAGGCGAAGCCACCGCCGGGAACCCCGCCAAAGGCCTGCAGGCGCATCTCGCCCTCGTTCCCGTCTGCCTGTGCCTGGGCGATAAACATTCCGCCGACCTGCATTACAATATTTCAGAGAACCTCGCCAAAACCCTCGCCGATCAAATGGCCCTCGCCACCCTGGCCACCCTTTCAAGCCTCCTTCGCTGACGCAAGTTTCGCCCGCATCACATCTGCAAGAGAAAATCGTCGTCCATTTCTTCTTCGAGATAATCCGGCAGCTGCGTTTTTTTATCGGTCTCGGCAAGCTTGATCTGCGCTGAACTTAAGCCCGTCGCCCCTTTCAGGTTCGCCCCGGAGAGAAGCGCGCCGTCGAAGCGCGTGTCTTCGTTGAACTGCGCGCCGCCCAGGTCGGCCCCGGATAAATCGGCACGCAGGAGGTTAGCTTCAATGAGGCCCGCGCCTTTCAGGTTGGCGTTTTGCAGCTTGGCCTCGGCGAGGCCGGCTTCCTGCATGCGCGCGCGGCTGAGGTTCGCCCTCGTTAGCTGCGCGCCAGCCAGTTGCGCGAAATTCAGTTTCGCCTGGGTGAGATCCGCCTTGCTAAGATCCGCGCCACGCAGGTTCGCACCGCGCAAATCCGCCCCGGACAGATCGGCCATGGCGTCCGGGTTTTCCGACCGCCACCGGTTCCACCCC
>QJWD01000225.1 GCA_003235465.1 Nitrospirota bacterium
AGGGCCCGCCTATCGAAGCGCCGCTCACGCCGCCCAATGAGCTCGTCGGCGAAGGCATCCGCCAGTTCATGCCGGAGGGCGACGCCTGCAAGGAACTGGTTTTCATCTTGAACCAGTCGCAAATCATTTTGCACAACCACCCCTACAACAGGGAACGCAAGGCGCGCGGCGAGGACCCGGTGAACAGCATCTGGCTTTGGGGCAACGGCCCAAGGGGCAAGCTGCCCTCCTTCCGGGACACGCACAAGCTCTCTGGATCGGTGATCACCGCCTCGGTTCTTTTCAAGGGCATGGCGCGCTCGGCGGGCATGAACGTGGTGGAGGTGGAGGGCGCAACCGGCTTCGCCGACACCAACTACCAGGGCAAGGTGGCGGCCGCCCTCGACGAGCTCGACCGCGCGGACGCCGTTTTCGTGCACGCCGGCGCGGCGGAGGAAATCTCGCTCAAGGGCAACCTCGACGACAAGGTCCTCGCCATTGAGGACATCGACAGCCAGCTCATCGGGCCGCTTGTGGCCCACGCGAAAGCGCGCGGCGACGTTAGCACCCTGATCGCGGTCAACCACTTTGCTTCGGTGGTGCAGATGAAATACAGCCGCGACCCCGTTCCCTGCGTGGTGTCGCCGACCGGCAGCCAGAGCGGCCAAAAAAAATTCAGCGAACGCATGATGCAATCGACAGACAACCGCTTTCCCGACGGGCCCGCCCTGATGGAAGCTTTTTTTAACGGCCGAATTCAATGACCGGACTGATCGTACAAAAATACGGCGGCACCTCGGTGGGCACCATCGAGCGCATCAAGAACGTCGCCCAGCGCATTGCCCAGGTGGCGCGCGAAGGCAAGGAAGTGATGGTGGTGGTTTCCGCCATGGCCGGAGAGACCGACAAGCTGTTCCGAATGGCGCGGGAGATTTCGGACCACCCGGAAAACCGCGAGATCGACCTGCTCCTTTCCTCCGGCGAGCGCATTTCCGCCGCGCTCCTCACCATCGCGCTTAACGCCATCGACTGCCCGGCGGTGTCGATGACCGGCAGGCAGATGGGCCTGGTGACCGACAATTCGCACACCCGCGCCCGCATCAAGCACATCGACGCTTCGCGCGCGAAGGACCTACTCGACAACAAGAACGTGGTCGTCGTCGCCGGGTTCCAGGGCATCAGCGAACGCGGCGACGTGACGACGCTCGGCCGAGGCGGCTCCGACACGTCGGCGGTGGCGGTGGCGGTGGCGCTCGGCGCGGAGAAATGCGAAATCTACACCGACGTGGACGGCGTTTACACCGCCGATCCCAACATGGTCGCCGATGCGCGCAAACTGGATGTGGTGTATTATGAAGAAATGCTTGAGATGGCCAGCCTGGGGGCGAAAGTGCTGCAACTCCGCTGCGTCGAAGTGGCCAAGAAGTACAAAATGCCCCTGGTCGTCCGGTCCTCATACAATAACGAGGAGGGCACTTTGATCTGCGAGGAAAACCCGAATATGGAACGGCCCCTGGTGTCGGGGATCATGTATCAGAAAAATCAGGCGAAGGTCACCGTGCGCGGCGTGCCCGACGAGCCGGGCATCGCCGCGGGCATTTTCGACGCCCTGGCCGAACAGACCATCCCGGTGGACATGATCATCCAGAACGTCAGCGCCGAGGGGCATACCGACATTTCCTTCACCCTGGACAACGACTTTCTCGGCGAGGCGATGGGCGTGCTCAAGAAATCGGCGCACCAGTTCAAGCCGGAGAACCTCATCTCCGATTCCAACATCGCCAAGATCTCCATCGTCGGCGAAGGCATGCGCAGCCATTCGGGCATCGCCTCGAGAATGTTCCGCACCCTGTCCGACGAGAACATCAACATCCTGATGATCAGCACCTCTGAGATCCGCATTTCCTGCATCATAGACAGGAAGTACACCGAACTCGCGGTGCGCGCCCTGCACGACGCCTTTGAGCTGAAAACCGCGCCCGCCGAAGCGGGCAAGGGGCAAAAAACCGAGTCGACGAAAGCCGGAGAATAATGAAAACCATTCAGCTTTACGACACCACGCTGAGAGACGGCTCCCAGTCCGAAGACATCACCTTCACCGTTGAAGACAAGATCCGCATCGCCCACAAGCTAGACGAGATGGGCATGCACTACATCGAGGGCGGCTGGCCGGGCTCGAACCCGCGCGACATCGAATTTTTCGAACGGGTGGGGCGCGTCAAGTTTCAGCAGGCGAAGATCATCGCCTTCGGCAGCACCCGCTACCCCGGCAAAAAGGTGGAGGACGACCCGAATATCCGCCACCTGCTTAAGGCCAACACCGCCGGCGTCACCATCTTCGGCAAAACCTGGGACCTGCACGTGCGCGAGGCGCTTTCCACGGATCAGGATGAAAACCTGCGCATGGTGGCCGACAGCCTGAGCTACCTCAAGAAACATTGCCAGGAGGTGCTGTTCGACGCCGAGCATTTTTTCGACGGCTACAAGAGCAACCCCGCCTACGCGGTGAAGGTGATCAAGGAGGCCGAATCCGCCGGGGCGGACTGGATCGTGCTGTGCGACACCAACGGCGGCTCGCTGCCTTCGGAAATCACCGCCATCGTCAACGCCATCAAGGGCGAGGTGAAAACGCCGCTCGGTATCCACACCCACAACGACTCCGAACTCGCCGTCGCCAACGCCATCGCCGCGGTGCAGGCGGGCGCAAGCCAGGTGCAGGGCACCGTCAACGGCATCGGCGAGCGCTGCGGCAACGCCAACCTGATATCCATCATCCCGAACCTCAGGCTGAAGCTGGGTCTCGAATGCGTGAGTGATAAGCAGATGCAGCGGCTCAAGGAGGTGTCCTCGTTCGTCGACGAGCTCGCCAACAAGGCGCACTGGAGCCACCAGCCCTACGTCGGGCAGAGCGCTTTCGCTCACAAGGGGGGCGTGCACGTGAGCGCGGTGCAGAAAAACCGCGAGACCTACGAACACATCGAACCGGAAATCGTCGGCAACCACCGGCGCATTCTGATCTCCGACCTTTCCGGCAAAAGCAACATCCTCTACAAGGCGAAGGAATACGGCATCGATGTCGACGGCCAGGACCCCAAGGTGAGGAACATCCTCGACACCCTCAAGCATTCGGAAAACCTGGGCTACCAGTACGAGGGCGCGGAGGGGTCGTTCGAGCTGCTCATGCGCGACGCGCTCGGCGAGAAGGAAGTGTTTTTCGACTTTCTCGGCTTTCGCGTCATCATTGAAAAAAGGCAGGGCGACCAGGAACCCATCTCCGAGGCGACGGTGAAGATCGAAGTGGGTGGCGTGCAGGAAGTCACCGCCGCCGAGGGCACCGGCCCGGTGAACGCGCTGGACAAGGCCATCAAGAAAGCGCTCATCAAATTTTACCCCGAACTGGAAGAACTCCACCTGCTCGACTACAAGGTGCGCATTCTCGACGAGAAAAAAGGCACCCGGGCGAACACGCGCGTCCTCATCGAATCCGGCGACAAGGAGCGAACCTGGGGCACGGTGGGTGTTTCTGAAAATATCATCGAGGCGAGCTGGCAGGCGCTCATCGACAGCATCGAGTACAAGTTGAACGCCTTTGAAAAGAAAAGGCGCGCGCCCTGATTTACGGCCACGCCGGGCTTTAGGCCATTTTTTTCAAGTAGGCCCAAAGGGCCGCCATTGCCCTCTCACCACCCGCCGCTCCCGCTCTTTTTTCTCCTCCCGGCCACACGGTTGTGCTATAAATTCCCATCGGCAAACCTATACCCTTTCAGTCGGGCTCCTTTCCTGACAGGGTACTTTTCATACCTCGCAGATGAACAAACCGCACTCTCAAGGCAAGGGTTTCGCCACCGAGTACCGTGTTCTTTTGATCGATCCCGGTGGCGGGCGGGCGAGCGACCTGAACGCGGAGCTGGCGTCCGCCAGGGAATCCTGCTTTGTGATGCATGCAGTTGCCGACCTAGCGAGCGGCTTCAAACGTCTGGCGGAAAGCCCGTTCGATATCGTCGTCT
>QJWD01000218.1 GCA_003235465.1 Nitrospirota bacterium
GGCGTCCTGATCGCCCAGGCGGTAAAAACCCTTAAAGAAGACGTGCGCATTCTGAAGGAGCGGGTTGAGCGGCCTGGCCCGCCCACGGCGGCGGCTGAAACCCAGCGCATCGATACCCCGGAACCCTCCGCCGATGCACCCGAATCAGAAATCGCCGTGGACCCGCGCCTGCTGGAGAGTGAACCCGAAGATGAAGGGGAAAGTGAGGAGCAGGCCGGGGCGGAAGAAGCCCAGCAGGTTGCCGACGTAACACCCCCCGCCGGGGAAGAAACAGAAGATCATGCCCCAGCACCCGAGAACGAGGAGGGGGGCGAAGAATCCGGGAAGGTGGAGGCCCCGCCTGAAGTAGCCGAAGAGGAGCCCGAGCCCGCAGTGGCGGAGGCGGAAGCCCCCGAAGACGAGGCAGGCGAGGAAGAACCCGAGCATGCTCTGGCGCGGCCCGAAGAAGCGGAGGAGGAGCCCGAGGTGGCGTCCCCTGCTGAAGCGCCCGTGGCGGAGCAAGCCGGGCGAACCCCCGTGATTCGCGACTACCTGAACTTCATCGAGGAGTCCGCCCGCAAAGTAGGCCACCTGCTGCAAAGCGGCATCGACCGTCTGCGCGAGGCTTTTTCAGGATAAGACGAAAGTCGCGGCCCCGACAACCCCGCCCACCGAGGGCAGGTCACCCGGCGGCGAACTTAAAAGGAAAGGCCTGCTCAATCAGGCCCCGCTTCAGGGCAAGCTCCTGAAAGAGTCCGAGCCCGGCGATCTCCTCCTCACCCAGATCATAAAGGATGCGCCGGACAAGGTAATCGCGGATCACCTCGTCCCGAAGGCCCAGCCTGGCCGCCCACAGCCCGACAATACCTTCAAGCACATCGCCGCGTTCCGCATTCGCCTGCCGAATGACAGAGAGCATTTTCCCGCTGAGCCTAACCCCCGGCCTCACCGCCACCACCGCGTGCACGAACGTTTTTCCCGTCAGGCGGTGCCAGTCCTCGCTCAGGTCACGCACCAAAAACGCCGGATCGTCGCGCGGCACCTTGAGCGCCTGGTCGCCGATGATGAGGGCGGCGTCGGTGTCCAGAAGAAGGTCCGACGCATTCAGGTCTTTGCTGGTGAACCTCACCCCTTCCGGAAACTCGGCCCCGTATAAAATCTTCATGAGCGCGATGGAGGTTCGCGACTTCTCATCCACCGCCACCCGCACAGCCGAAGCAAGCGGTTTTCTCGACACCAGAAGCACGCTGCCCACCGGGCCGCGTGAGGCGATGCTGATCCCCGGCACGAGGGCATAGCCCTCGGCGTGCTTCAGGTATTCAATGGCCGGGATCATCGCGAGGTCGAGCTCGCCGGAATTTAGCCGCTCGGCCAGCGCCGAGGGCCGATCGAGCACCATCTCGTAACCCGCGCTATTTGCCAGCCGGCAAAGCGGCACGAGGACGGGCTCCGCGTTCAGGAAATTATGAAACCCGAATTTTAAGGGTGCTTCGGCCATGTTCAGGGCTCGCAAAAAAAAACGCCGGGATGGAGGTCAATCCATCCCGGCGATTCAAACGTTTAAACGAGTCGCAATAAGGCGGGCTCAGGTAAACAGCGGCGCCAGCACCAGGGAGACGATGGACATCAGCTTGATGAGGATGTTCATCGCCGGGCCCGAGGTGTCCTTGAGCGGGTCGCCGACGGTGTCGCCGACAACGGTGGCCTTGTGCGCCTCCGAGCCCTTGCCTCCCAGGAAACCGGACTCGACGTACTTCTTCGCGTTGTCCCAGGCGCCGCCGCCGTTCGACATGAGAAGCGCGAGCAACACGCCCGAAAGCGTCGCGCCCATGAGCATGCCGCCCAAGGCGTTCTTGCCCAGCACCAGGCCAACGAGGATCGGCATGACAATGGCGACCACGCCGGGAGCGATCATCTCCCTGAGCGCCGCCTGCGTGCTGATGTCGATGCAGCGGGCGCTGTCGGGCTTGCCGGTGCCTTCCATGAGGCCGGGAATTTCGCGGAACTGGCGGCGAATCTCCTCAACCATCAAAAACGCCGCCTTGCCCACCGAGGTCATGGTGAGCGCCGCGACGTAAAAGGGAATCACCCCGCCGATGAACACGCCAATGACCACAAGGGTATTGGTGATGTCGATGGATTCGATGTTCGCTGCCTGGGTGTAGGCGGAAAACAGGGCCAGCGCCGTGAGCGCCGCCGAGCCGATGGCGAAACCCTTGCCGATAGCGGCGGTGGTGTTGCCCACCTGGTCCAGGCCGTCGGTGATCTTGCGGGTTTCCTCGCCGAGGCCCGCCATTTCCGAGATGCCGCCCGCGTTGTCGGCGATGGGCCCGTAGGCGTCCACCGACATGGTGATGCCCACCGTGGCGAGCATGCCGACGGCGGCCAGCGCCACACCATAAAGGCCGGCGAAATGCGCGCCGGTGAAGATGGACACGGCGATGATGAGAATGGGCGCCACGGTGCTTTCCATCGCCACCGCGAGGCCGGTGATCATGACGGTGGCGACGCCGGTCTTGCTCGACTCGGCGATCTTAACCACGGGCGCGCCCGCGGTGTAGTATTCGGTGATGAGGCCAATGCCGATACCGGCAAGGCAGCCGAAAACCAGCGCCACGAATACGCCGCCCGGCAGGCCCAGAATCTTGATGACGAAAAAGGACACCAGGAGCATCGCGCCGGCGCTGATGAAGGTGCAGTTCCTGAGCGCCGTCGCCGGGTCCAGGTTGCTGAGCGCCGACATCGAGCGGATGCCGATGATCGAGGCCACGAGACCCACCATCGCCACGATGACCGGAAGCGCCATGTACTCGAAGGTCATCGCCGTCATGCCCGCGCCGATGGCGATGGTGGCGATCATCGAGCCAACGTAGGACTCGAAGATGTCGGCTCCCAGACCCGCGGTATCACCGACGCAGTCGCCGACGTTGTCGGCGATGACGCCGGGGTTTCGCGGGTCGTCCTCGGGAATGCCGGCCTCAACCTTGCCAACCAGGTCGGAACCGACGTCGGCGGTCTTGGTGTAGATGCCGCCGCCCACGCGGGCGAACAGGGCGATGGAGCTTGCCCCCATGGCGAAACCGCTGATCACGCTGATGGACTCGCCCCTGGCGAACAGCAGGAACAGGCCGCCAACGCCAATCAGGCCGAGGCTCGCCACGCACAGGCCCATGACGGCGCCACCGTTAAAGGCAATGTTGAGGGCCTTCGCCTGGCCGCCGTCGCTCGCCGCCTGCGAGGTGCGCACGTTCGCGGTGGTGGCGGCGTTCATGCCGAAATAGCCCGCGAGCATCGAACAGCCCGCGCCGATGACATAAGACACGCCCGTCCAGAAGCCGATCCAAACGCCCTTCTGCGTGGAAATGATGATCGTCAGGACCACAAACACCCCGCCGACGAAATAGGCCAGGATCTTGTATTCCCTGCCGAGAAAAACCATCGCGCCTTCGTGGATGGCTTCGGCGATTTCGACCATCTTCTCGTTGCCTTCGGGCTCGTCGTCCACGCTTTCGAATATCTTCCAGGCGATCACCAGGCCGAACAAGCCGAACAGCGCTCCCAGGTAGGCAAAATTCTGCGATGCGTCGAAGGTGGCCAACGCCACATACGCGACCATGGAAAGGCCGATGAAAATCAGCTCCCCTTTATAGTCCTTTAACATCCCGTCTACTCCTCCGTTTGATTGATAGAATTATTGAGTTCCTTGAGTGTCGCTTCCACCATCAGCACCGCCTGATCGATGACTTCGTTCAGCGCACTCATCTCGTCATCGTGAAAGGGCGTGAGAACGTAATCGACGATGTCTTCCCGGTTCTCCGGGCGACCCACACCCACGCGGACGCGGTAAAACCGGTCCGTCCCGAAAGTTTCCATCATGGACCGGACCCCGCGCTGGCCGCTGTCGCCACCTTTGTTTTTCTTCTTTAGTTTTCCGAGCGGAAGGTCAATATCATCGTGGATGACGATGACATG
>QJWD01000350.1 GCA_003235465.1 Nitrospirota bacterium
ACATCAAGGTGCTCACCGAAAATCACGACTGCGCCGTTCAGGTGTCCGACGAAACGCTTGCGCTCGTCCGCCGGGAGATCGCCGAGCGCGGGCCCGCGGCCTGCCACGAAGCGCTCATGCGGGTCGATCCCGAGAGCGCCGCCCGCATCACCCCGACTGATAGGATGCGCATCGAACGCGCCCTCGCGGTGTACCGGCAAACAGGAAAAAAAATGTCGGATTTTCACGCGGCGGAAAATACCCCAGAACACGAATTCCCCGTTCACGGCTTCCTGTTCGAATGGGACCGCGAGCGGCTTTACGAAAACATCAACCAGCGCGTCGACGGCATGATCGCCGCCGGCTGGGTGAACGAGGTCCGGGGCCTGCTCGCCATGGGCCTGTCGCCCGACCTCAAGCCGATGAAGAGCATCGGCTACGCCGAGCTCAACCGCCACCTGGCGGGGGAAATTTCCCTCGAACGCGCGGTGTACGAAATCAAACGCGAAACCCGCCACTACGCCAAGCGGCAGATCACCTGGTTCAAGAAAATGCGCGGCATCCTCGGCCTGCCGGCGGAGGACGGCGACACCCCGAAGAGCCTGATGGAAAAAATTCTTGCGCATCTGCCCGGCGCATCCTGCCTGCTACTCGCCCTCGTCCTCGTCCTAGCTCCCGTGGCAAAAAGCCTGGCGAGCGAGGCGTCGGAACTTTTAGAGGGCGCGGCGTGGCTTGAGGCAGGGCAGCTCCAGCAGGCGGAAAACCGTTTTCAAAGCCTTGCCCACAGCGCCCAGGACAGGCAGGTGAAAATACGCGCCCGCTACCTGCTCGCCCGCACCACCCTGGCCGAGGGGCGGCACGGCGAGGCGAGCGAGATGTTGACCGCATTGCTTGACGAGTACCGGGACATCGCCGATTATATTCATCTCGACCTGGCGCGCCTGGCCCTGGCCGAGGGCCGGGGCGAGCAAGCTCTCCGGGAAATCGACGCCCTGCTCGCGCGCTATCCCGAATCGGTGCTCGCCCGCGACGCGCGGCTGATGCGGCTCGATATTTTCGAGCAGGGCGGTGAACCGCGAAAAGCCATTCAGGCTCTGACCGGCCTCGTGGGCGATGCGGCAAGCCCGGCCCACGACAGCGAACTCAGGCCCTGGGTGGCGGACCTCGAGATGCGCCTCGCCCAATTGCACCTTGGGCTCGGGCAAAACGGGCAGGCCTACCAGTGGCTGCGCCACCTCGCCATCGACCACCCGGCGGAACCCGCCGGCCGGCAAACCTTTGCAGACTACCTGAGGCTTGCCGCCATGGCGGATGTCATCCAGCAGCCGCTCTCTTTAGGCGAAACAAAGCGGCGCGTGATCAACCTGATGAACGGGGCGATGTACCAGGCGGCGCTGGACGAGATCGAGGCTCTCGCCCTTACCACCCCCGAGCTGCCCGACGATTTCATATTCTACCGCGCACGCGCCTACCAGCGCACCGGCCGCCGGCCCCTCGCCAACGAAACCCTGGCCGGGTTCGTCCGCGACAACCCCAAGCACCTGCGGGTGCAGGAAGCGCTGTTCGAACAGGGCCGAAACCTCTGGAACCTGAACCGGGACGAGGACGCCCTGGCATCGCTTAAGGAGGTGCAGCGCAAGAACAAGGTTTCCAAATGGGCAGAGCGGGCGCAGTTCGTCATCGCCCGCATTCACGAGTCCAACCGGCGCGATGACGAGGCCATCCGCCACTACCAGATTCTGCTCAAGCGTTACCGCAACGGCCGCTTCACCCGCGAGGCCGCCTGGCGGCTGGGATGGATCCGCTACAAGCAGGGCAAATACACCGACGCACACCGGCTGTTCGAAAGCAACAGCAAAAACGCCTACGGCGCCTGGGCGGTGTCCAACCTCTACTGGGCCGGCAAATCGGCGGAGAAAATGGGGAAGCCCGAGACCGCCCGAAAAGTTTATTCGCACCTGGCGGAGCTCCATCCCTTTTCCTTCTTCGGCCTGCGCGCGCGCGAGAACCTCGTCCGCCTGGGCTTGCCGGATGACGCGGGCGCGCCCAGGCGCGTCCCCATCAGCTACGACGAGGCCCTGCCGCTGAATCTCAGAAGGCCCCTCGACGCCGAGGACCTGTTCCATTTAAGCCGGGGAGAGGAACTCATCGCGCTTGGCATGCCCGCCCTGGCGAGAGCGGAAATCGCCCGCCTGGAAACGCCGCTGTCTGGCGAACTCGCCGGGGTCATGCGGCTGTCCGCCCTGTACAATCGGGCCCAGGCCTACCCCGACGCGCTGAGAGTACTGCAAATCCACAAGAACTCGGTTTCGGCGGGCAGGAGCCTGCCGGAGGTGTTCTGGAAGAACTACTACCCCGTCGCCTACGGCGAGCTCATCGAACCGCGCGCCAAAGCGCTCGGCATAGACCCGTTCTTCGTCAACAGCCTCATCCGCCAGGAAAGCCTGTTCGACCCCAGGGCGCTGTCCACCGCCGGGGCGCGCGGCCTGATGCAGATCATGCCGGAGACGGGCCGCCGCGTGCACGCCAAAACCTCGTCGGGCGACCTTTACGACGCGGAACTTCTGTTCGATCCGGAAACCAATATCGATCTCGGCATCCAGTACCTGCGCCAGTTGACCGAGGAGTTCGGCGGCGAAAAAACCCACCTCCTCATCTCCTACAACGCCGGGCCGCACGTGCTGAAGAAATGGCTGAAGCGTTTCGAAAGCATCGACGACCCGGACGTGTTCGTCGAATCCATCCCCTACCCCGAAACCCGCAACTACGTGAAGCGGGTGATGGGCAATTACGCCGTCTACAAAATTCTCTACCCGCCCGCCCCTAAGAACCAATAAGGGTTTGGAGCAGGCCGCCAATACGGATATAATGGCGCTTTTATTCGGACAGCCATGAAAGCCACGATCCGCGTTCAACAAATACCCGAATACCGCCCCGAGGCCGTCCAGGCCTTCGTCGAGGATAGCTTCCGCCAATTTGGCGGGGCGAAGCCCCTGTTCAAGGCCGGCGACCGCGTGCTGTTGAAACCCAACCTGCTCCGCGCCTTTTCCCCCGAGCGGGCGGTGACCACCCACCCCGCCCTGCTCGAGGCGGTGTGTAAGGCGCTTCGGGACTGCTCGGTCGGCGAGATCGCCATCAGCGACAGCCCGGCGTTCGGCAGCCTTGAAGCCGTTGCGTTCAAGGCGGGCTACGGCCCGCTGGCCAAGCGTTACGGCGCGCGCATCCTGCCGCTCGCAAATCCGGTGCCGCTTGCAACCGACGAGGGCGTGTTGCACCTCAAGATATCGGCGGACATCGACGGGTACGACCACATCATCAACCTGCCCAAGGTCAAATCGCATGTGCAGATGACGCTGACCCTCGGCATCAAGAACCTGTTCGGCCTGGTGATCGGGAAAAGAAAGCCGGTGCTGCACTGCCTGGTGAAAAACGACAAGGTCCGCTTCGGCCGCATGCTGGTCGATATCGCGCGCCGCGTCGCCCCCTGCCTGACGCTGGCCGACGGCATCGTCGCCATGCAGGGAAACGGCCCCGCCGGCGGCACCCCCTACCGGCTCGGCGTCCTCGCCGCGGGCGAGGACATGACCGCCCTCGACAGGGTATTGGCCGAAATCGTCGGCGCGCCGCTCGATAAGGTGTACACCCTGGAGGCGGCCCGGCAAAAGGGTTACGGCAAGTACGATCCTAAGGACATCGAACTCCACAGCGATACGCCGCTCGACCAACTGCGCGTGGCGGACTTTCGCCTCGCCGATCAACCGATGGACATCTCGTTCAACCCCTTAAGGGTGGCGCGGTCGTATGTACGCCAACTGTTCGAGGTCGGCATTCGGGAGAAATGGGCGCGCAGGAACGCAGGCTGAAAAAAACGCTCGTTGATGTTCGTTACGGATGAGAACTCAGGCGGCCGGGCGGCGCGGCGGGTCGAAATCGATGGAGCAGCAGCCGAGGTTGATGCCGGCCT
>QJWD01000132.1 GCA_003235465.1 Nitrospirota bacterium
GAGTTTCGTTATCGGGTTTCTCGAATCGCATGGCTGGCGTCGATGGAACCCGGCCGGGAAACGGGCCGGGGAATGGGGATCCTGCCTGGACGGGCCGCTTTTCATATTATAGCA
The DNA here is from genome assembly GCA_003235465.1 of Nitrospirota bacterium. Next base: position 115 of record QJWD01000132.1, read on the forward strand.
CCGGCGCCGCCCGGCACGCTAAGAGATGTGCGGTTTTCACCGAACCTCGGCGATCACGAAGCTGACGCCCGCGGGCCCGGGCGACCCGCCGGCCCAGTGAAACAGTTTTCTTAACATCTTCCGCTTCACCAGGTGGATCTTGCGGCGCTGGCCGGCTTCGAACAGTTATTCCAGCGCGCTATGCGGCCCGCCGTTTGCCTGGCCAAAGGCGGCGGCATCGGCGGAACCGAGAAAAATCCGGTCTCCGGTTTTAAGGGGAACCCGGCGGCGCTTGCCGATGGCGGCCCTGCCGTTCGCGCCGTTGTTTGGCGAGCCGATCGACACCACCCCCTCGCCCGACGCGGGCAGAATGATGAGCGACACATCCCCCGTCCAGCCGCAATCGAGAACCGAGGCCTTGTGGTCGAAGGTGAGGAGGGCGGCGCGGCTTCTCGCCCCCGGCCTGACGCCGCTCGCGAGATGGATGAAATTGTTCAGTTTGGCCCTTTCATTCCCCGAGCCGCCGATGGAAGAGAGGACCTGAAACCACCAGCGGCTGAGGTCCTCCACCGCCGGGCCCTCGCCGTCGGTCAGAACCAGCCGCGTCCAGCGGTCCTCTTCGTCGACGCTGAAGTAAAAGATATCCCCGCTGCCCGCCGGGCGGGGCGCGCCGGAAAACAGGCTGAACGCGAGCCTGCCGGCGCCAAGCTCCGCGTTGGCGGGCAGGTTGCCGCCCCAGATCTCACCCGATTCGATTTTTTGCAATTTAAAGAACTCCCCCGCAAGCGGTTTCCACAGCGCCTTCAACACGCCCTGTCCGCGCGGATATAACCCTGGGCGGCCAGGGCCGCCATGCGGGCCAATCGCAACCGGCGCACCGGCCGCACCCGGCAAGGGGCGCTTTTGTGGTGGTTTTTCAACAGGGCCCAAAGACGGCGAAGCTCAATCCGCAAAAAGGTCCTGGCCATTTGGTCGGGGAACGGGCGAAGAAATTACACGCTTTGGAACTTTTTTTCCGGCAGGGACGGAGGTCAGACGCGCCAGCCCTTTTGCGAGCACAGCTTGAGCATCGCCGGCAGGGTGGTGACCGATGCGACCAGGCAGCAGAAGACGCCCAGCGTGAGGACGAGGCCGAGGCTGAAGATGCCCTGATGGCGGGCGGCCATCATGGCCCCGAAGCCGATCATCGTGGTGAGCGAGGACAAGACCACCGCCTGGCCCGTGCTCAGCGACAGGATGTTCGCGCTCTTGTCGGCCGCTTCGCGGTAACGGTGGATGATGTGGATGCCGTTGACCACGCCGATGCCGAGGATCAGCGGCAGGATCACCAGGTTGGCGAGGTTGAAGCGGATGGAGAAAAGATCCATGACCCCCACCGTCCACAGCGAGCCCACCGCCACCGGCAGGAGAATGAGCGCCGCCGTCAGCGGCCGCCGAAAGGTGAGGAGAACGTAGAGCAGGATGGCGGCCATGGCGTACCAGCCGCCGTCGATGTAGCCCTTTTGCATGAGCCTGCTCGACTCGATCATGTGAACCGCGTTGCCGGCCACCTCCGGGTCCACCGAGCGCAGTTGGCTGAGGAATTCATCGCGCGCTTCCTTGTCCCAGATGTCGATGCCGGGGTAGATCATCACCAGGTACTTGCCGCCGGCGCTTACGTAACGCTCACGCAGGGCTTTCGGCAGCGCCGCCACCTGCACCGGGCCGGGGTTGGCGCTCGCCTTTAGGGTGGCGATTTTGTCGCGGTAATCCTCGAACAGGGTTTCGGAAAACCGCCCGAGTCGTTCCTTCGCCACGCTTGCGGGAAGCGCCTGGGCGGCGTCCAGAAAGCGCGCGGCGCTCCGGCTTGCTTCCAGCACCGGGTCGTCCACGCCGGCTTTCTCCTCACGCCCCTGCAGCTTGAAGCGAATGCGGTTCACCGTCTTAAGAAGCGCGGGCAGGGAAAACGGCGTGTCCTCGGGTTCGACGTAAAGCTCGTCAAGCTCCGGCCTGAGGGCGCGGATGAGCTCCAGCTTCTTCTCCGGCTCCTCGGGCAATACCGAGGCGATGCTCTCCACCCCGCCCACGGTCGTGAGGCGCTCCATGGCCCGGTGCCTGGCCACCGCTTCCTCCAGCGAATTCGCCACCGAGGCGGCGGACCAGGCCGAGCGGCCGGCGTTTTCGATGATCTTCATCTCGTACGCCACCGCCTCGGTGCCCTGCGCCTGCAGGTTGAGCAGGTTGTAGTCGAACCGCACGCGGAACAGGGAAAGCGCCGAGAGCAGAACCAGCGCGAGCGATACAGCGAGGATCAGCCGGTGGCGGCGGAACAGCCCGTTAAGCCAGCCGCCGCCGGCAGGCGGAGCGGGCGGGGTGGGCGCCGCGCGCGCAAACCGCTCCTCGCATACGAGCAGGGCCGGCAAAAGAACAATCATGGCGATCAGGCACAGGAGGATGCCGCCGGCGGCGATGAGGCCGAGTTCGGCGATGCCGATGAAATCGGTGAACGTCATCGCGCCGAAGGCGATGGCGGTGGTGATGGCGCCGGAAAAATTCCCCTTGCCGGTGCCGCGCACGGTTTGCTCGAGCGCGGGAGCAAGCGCCCGGCCAGCGCGCCTCTCCTCGCGGTAGCGCTCGAGGATGTGAATTCCGAAATCGATGCCGAGCCCGATGAGGATGGTGGTGAAGACCACCGAGAGAATATTGAGGTGGCCCACAGCCAGTGTGGTGAAACCCATCGACCAGGCGAGCGCCACCAGGAGGCACAGGACCGCGAGCAAGGGCTCGACCACGCCGCGAAAGGCGAGGATGAACAAGAGCGATACGCCCACGAGCGCGATGAGCGAGGCCAGCTTGACGTCGGCCTGGGTGGTGACCATCTCATCGGAGGCGATGACGTCCTCGCCGGTCAGGCCCACGCCGACGCCCGCCACCTCGCTTTTCGTTTCATCGATCAGCTTGCGCGCAAGCTCGATGGCGTCCTGATAGCCGGTGAACGAGGATTTATCCTCGTTCGGCACGAGCAGGATGAACATCAGCTTTTCGTCGCCCGAGGTCAGGTAGCCTTCCTGCCTGAGCGTGCCCTCGCTCTTGTCGAACAGCGCGCCCCAGGGCGAGGCGTAGCGGGAATCCGGCTCGAGGTGCGCCGTCGCCTGATCGAGCAGGTTGATCAGCAGGCGAAGGTCCTCGGCGTCGTCCTTTTTAGCGTTATCTTCGCCCGGCTCCTCAGCGGTGCCGAGCAGATCGCCGATGAGGGATTCCACCATGCCGGCGCTGATCTCGGCGTTGATGCTGCGCATCAACTGGTTCAGGCCCGGCGACATGCCGACGTCGTTCAAAAACTGCCGGCGCGCGCGCAACTCCCCGGCCAGTTTTGCGAGATCCGCCGGCGCAAGGTAGAGGAGCGCGCGGGATTTGAAATACACCGTGTCGATCTTGTGAAACACGTGGGTGAAGGTGTCGGGGTGGGCCGCGAAGCGCGCCGCCAGGGCTTCGGTGAAGCGCTTCATGGCGTCCTTGTTCTCGCCCCCCACCACCACGATCATGCCATCGGTGTCTTCGAACTCGGCCTTGACCTTCTCGTGCCGCTGAATGTAGGGGAGGTCTTTCGCCACCAGGTCGCCGCGGCCGGTTTTAAAGGTCAGCCGCTCGGCGGTCACCCACAGCGACAGACCCGCCAGAACCAGCGATACCGCGATCACCGCGAGCGGCCGGCCGATGGCCATGCGGATGAAAAACAGCAGCAGGCGATCGATGGCGCTTCGGGGCTCCTGGGTGTCTTTTTGCGATGGGTTCGGGGCCATGAAAACCGAGGTGGATGTTGCTGTGGGCGATCGGCGGGCGGGGGCGGGCCGGGTCCGTTCCA
>QJWD01000328.1 GCA_003235465.1 Nitrospirota bacterium
CGCGTGGTGCGGGTCGAATCGTAATCGCGGCGCACGGTTGCGCGCCCGCCCCGGGCGAGGCGCTCGCGCAGGGCGCGGTCTGTGAGCAGGCGGGCGAGGGCGTCGGCAAGCGCCTTGGGGTCCTTCTCCGGAATCAGGAGGCCGTTCACCCCGTCCTCGATGAGCTCCGGAATGCCCGAAATGCGCGTCGAGACGACGGGCAGGCCCATCGCCATGGCTTCCACCAGAACGTTGGGGATGCCGTCGCGGTCGCCGTTGGTGAGGGTCTGGCAGGGCAGGGCGAACAGCGTCGCCTCCTGGTAGATGGCCAGCAGCCCGTCCTGCGCCACCGGCGGCTCGAGCGTGATGTCGCCGGCCAGGCCGTGGCGCTCGATGAGTTCCTGGATGAAGTCGTACTGGTCGTCTTTTTCGCCGACGATGGCCAGGCGGAAGGGAATGTTTTGCAGCTTAAGCATCCGGCACGCCTCGACGAGGAAGTGAAAGCCCTTCTTTTCCACGAAGCGCCCGATGGACAGGATGGCGGGCACAGCGCTTTCCGGCTTGCTTGCCGGCGGCGCGAAGTAGCGGGTGTCGAGGCCGTGATAAATGCGGTGGATCGATGCCGATTTCGGCGCCAGGGCCTGCAGGTGGTCCTGGTTGCTGCCGGTGCAGGTGGCGACGAAACGCGCCGCGCGGATCTTGCGAGTGAGCAGGTCGCCCGGGTTCAGTGATTTTTTATAAATGTCCTTGGCGTGGGCGGTGAAGCTGAATGGCAGCCCCGTGAGCCGGCTGACGAACCAGGTGATGGTGGTGGCGCCGTGGCAGAAGTGGCCATGCACGTGGCCGATGTTGCCCGCCTTGAGAATATCGCGGGCGATCCAGCCCGCCTGCAAGAATTCCTTGATGAAAACTTTTTTCGGCCGCGCAAAACCGCCGTCGCTGTATTTGAGCGTCATGGCGGCGGCCCCGGCGAGGGTCTTCAGGTAGTCCCAGGGCCGCCGGAGAAGCAGGCCGATGTGCGCCGTGGCAAAGCGCGGCAGGTTCTCCACCAGCCAGGGCAACAGCCGTCGGTCGCTGAGCGGCGTCGCCTGCGGCAGCCGGATGAGCGGGCTTTCGATTTCCTTCACCACCGGGTGAACGAGGGCCTCACCCGATTCCTTCACCGAAAACAGCCTGAGCTTGAGCCCCATTTCCTCGAGGCGGCGGATCTCGCCCGCAATGAAGGTTTCCGACAGGCGCGGGAAACCCTTGAGCACGTAGGCGACTGCCTTTTCGGGCTTATCCTGCATAAGCGGGCTCCTGCACTTCTGCCTTGGCGGGTGAATCGGCCTGCACCAGGAGATCCCTTAATCTCAGGGCGTTGGTGCTGGCGTTAAAGTGGTTTACAACCTTACTGCGCGCACACGCGCCGAGTTCCTGCCTGAGGCGCGGGTCGCCCAGGAGCCGCATCAGCGCCAGAGAGAGCTGCTTTGCGTCCTCCGGCGGGACGAGCAGGCCGTTTTCGTCGTGGTCGATCAACTCGAGAATCCCCGACACCGGCGTGGAGACAACCGGCAGGCCCAGCGCCATGGCTTCGATGAGGACGTTGGGGATGCCGTCGCGGTCGCCATCGGCGGCGATCTGGCAGGGCAGGGCGAACACCGTCGCCTCGCGGTACAGCTCCAGCACCTCGTCGTGGCTGAGCTTGCCGGCGAAGCGGACGCGGCCCTCAAGGCCAAGCTCGTTTGCCAGCGATTTCAGGCGCTCCTCCAGCGGGCCGTAGCCGACGAGGGTGCACTCGAAATCCACCCCTTGCTTCAAAAGCAGGGCGCAGGCCGCAAGCAGCGTGGGAAATCCCTTTTTTTCCCGCAGGCGGCCGATGCTGAGAATCCTGGGCTTAGAATCGGGCGCGTTGCCCCGAGGCCGGTAGGCTTCGGGCTTCAACCCGTGGTAGATGCGGTGGACGGCGCCCTCGTCCTTCATCAGGTCGGACAGGTGACGGCGGTTGTATTCGGTGCAGGTGACGGTGAAGCGCGCGGAGCCGATCTTTTTCCTGAGCGCCTCCGGCCGTGAAAGATAGATGTCCTTGGCGTGGGCGGAGAGGCTGTAGGGAATGCCGGTCAGCCCGCTCATCGCCAGCGCCACGGCGGCCGGTTCGTTGGCGAAGTGCACGTGCAGGTGGCGGATGCCGCTTTTAAGCGCCAGCCGGGCGAGCCGCACCGCCTGGCCGAATACGCTTAAAGGCTCGTCCTCACCGCTCGTGAGTGTGGCGGTTAGCGTCCGCAGGTAGCGGAACGGGGCGCTGAGGAATAGCCCTGCGTGATCAGCCAGCGCACCCGCCTCCGTCCGTCCTGGGGGGCAGGAAACATAGGAAACGGGCGCGCTGACGGTTTCGTTCTCGGAATGGCTGATGGCGTCGGTGGGCCGGTTCAGGGAAAACAGATGCAGGGACAGGCCCGCCGCTTCCAGCTCCAGGATTTCCCGAAGAATGAACGTCTCGGAAATCTTCGGGTAGGTTTTCAGGAGGATGCCGAGCCGCTGGCCCCCGCCGGCGCTAAACCGCCGCTTATCGGGCCGCGCAGGCATGCCGCATTTCCTCCTCGACTCGCGGCGCGCTTTCGCCGGCCAGGCTCGAAAGCATGCGGGCGATCCGCGGCAGGCCCTGCATGTCGATCCTGTACGGTTGCATGGATGCCACGTTGTCCCGCGACAGCTCTTCCTTGACAGCCTTCATCATGCCCGCGGGATTCATCCGGTTGGGATGGATGGTCCGAAACGCGCCCAGGTCCGCCATGCGCCGGGCGCGAATCCACTGCTCCTTGACCGGCGAAACACGCGGCACGACGATGCAGCGCTTGCGCAGCGAGAATACCTCGCAGAGGGTGTTGTAGCCGCCCATGCAGACCACCAGGTCGGCGGCATCCATGTAGCTCATCATGTCGTCGGTGTAGGCGAGCAGGGTAACATCCGGGCGATTTGCCGCCAGCTTCTTGATGCGCTCCTGGTGGCTCGCCGACATCTGCGGCCCGTGAATGACGACGGAGCGAATGCCGTCTTCCGGTTTAAGGTCCTGGATTCCCTTCAGGTAGTTCTCGACCAGGGCGAAACCGTCCTCGCCTCCGCCGGGGGTGACGAGAACCATTTTATAGTTATCGACGCCAAGGGCTCTCCTCAGCGATTCCCGGTGGCTTCGGCCGGGCGTCCGGTGCAGGTAACCGCAGTAGCGGACCTTGGCGGCGACGGCGGGCGGGAAATCGTATTCGTAGGCGACGTCGTAAATCTCGCGCGAGCCGACCACGAGCACCATGTCGTAATGGGCTTCGATAGCCTGGTGGTAGTGGTTCTTCTGCCACAGCGCCTGGGTCACCTCCGGGCTGTCGAGGATGTCGCGCAGCAGCAGGACCGAGGCGCACCCCGGAACCGTTTCACTCATGCGCTCGAGCACCGGGGCCAGCTCGTTGGCGATGCCCAGGGGCTTCTTGTCCACCAGGAACACGTCCGGCTGAAAGTTCTCCACCGCGGCGGTGATGATTTCGCTGCGCATCCTGACGGTGGCATTCATGTCCAGGGTCAGGTGGCGCACTTCGTACTGCCCGCGGTCGTCGCGCCTCAGGCAGGGGATCTTGATGTAATCCACCCGGTCGGGAATCCTGAATGCGTGCAGCATGGGCGAGCCCGATAAAATCAGCACTGAAACATCGGCGTCGTTTTCCGCCATGTAGTTGGCGATGGTCAACATGCGGCGAATATTGCCCAGTCCGTAAGTGTCGTGCGAATAGATCAGTATTTTTTTCATAACGCCTGCCCGTGTGTGTGGGTTCACTTTCCGCCGCCGTTGCCTGAAAAATCGAACCGGTGATGGCTTTTCGGAGTCACTAACGGCAACAGGGTATACGTTTGGCAAGGCGGGCGGTATCGTACGAAATCTAAAAATGATGTAATACTTGGGGGCTAGATGATGTGG
>QJWD01000197.1 GCA_003235465.1 Nitrospirota bacterium
GGCGCTTCTTTTCACCTGCGCTCCGGCGGCGGCTCAGCAGGGCGTGTTCGGCGACGCGGGCACGGGCGATGAGGCCAGGCACGAGCACCCGGAGGGCGAATCCACCCTGGGCGCCACCGTCTACAAGCACATGTGCGTCTATTGCCACGGCGCCGACGGCAACGGCGGCGGCAAGGCCATGGCCTACCTCTACCCCTGGCCGCGCGACTTCCGCAAGGGCGTGTTTAAACATCGCTCGACGCCATCCGGCTCGCTCCCCCTCGACAAGGACATTTACCGCACCATAACGCGCGGCGTGCCGGGAACCTCGATGCCCGCCTGGAAGGGCGCGCTCAGCGAGGAAGAAACCTGGTCGGTGGTCGAATACATCAAGGGCTTCTCCAAGCGGTTCAAGGAGGAGGAGCCCAAGCCGGCCATCGTCGTCGGCGAGCCGCCCCCCGGCGGCCCCGATGCGATAGAGAAGGGCCGGGGCGTGTACGAAGAGATGCGCTGCGCCCGCTGCCACGGCACCGACCTCAAGGGCGGCGGCTCCATCGCCGAGCAGCTGTACGACATCTGGGACCACCGGGTGTTCATCTACGACCTCACCAACCCCAACACCTTTAAATTCGGGTACGAGAAAAAAGACCTCTACCTCACCCTCACCACCGGGGTGGATGGCACGCCGATGAAATCCTACGCGCATCTCACAGAGCAGGAGCGCTGGGCTCTCGCCGCCTACGTCAGCTCGAAAATCCGCATGCAAACCCTGCAGGCGGCGAAGTACGAAATCGACCTCGAGGTCCACCGGGTGGAGCAGGAGATCGACCTCGATCCCCTGAACCCCGTATGGCAGGACGCGCCCGTGCAGGAGGTGCACACCCTGGCGCTGAGCGCGAGGGACAACCCGGTGAACCGCATTCGCTTCCAATCGCTGATGAACGACGAGGCCATCGCCTTTCGCCTGGAATGGGACGATCCCCAGGCCGACCGCTCCTCCACCCGGCACCAGGATTTCAAGGACGCAGTGGCAATGGAATTTGCATTGGGGGACGTTCTCCTGCATACTCATGGGCACAACGAGCCATTTTTTGGAATGGGCAACCGCGGCAAGGTGGTCAACATCTGGCAGTGGCGCGCCGACTGGCAGGCGGAAATCGAAACCAAGGAAAAGCTCGAATACGCCACCGAGGGCCTCGATCTCGACACGATGATCTTCGGTGGCGAGGTCAACCCCGTCGACGCGCTGAACCCGTTCCGCGATGTGCCGGTGGAGGAACTGAATGCCGAGGGGTTCGGCACGCTGACGCCGCAGCCGCGAACCAAGCAGAACATCCTGGGCAAGGGCTTGTGGAAGGACGGCACCTGGCGGGTGGTGTTTTACCGATCCATCGAATCGCTGAACAAATGGGATATCAAGTTCGGCGGGGAATTGCCCGTGCTCGTGGCCTTCGCGGTATGGGACGGCGCCAACGAAGACAGGAACGGCCGCAAGGTGGTGTCGATGTGGCAGCGGCTCAGCGTTCCGGCCGCGAAAAAATGAAGCGATTTTAAGGGGGGCTTTCCGGCGCGGGGTTTTCCGACCATCGCCGGGGGGCGGTAATTTATAAAATTTATTGGAGGTGGGTCTTATGTCTGACGACCGGAAGCGGGAAGAGGAAGAAGCCATCCGGGACGAGGGAAACGAAGAGAACGATCCCCGCGAGGCGGTGGAAGAAAGCGCCCTGGCGGATGAGGCGCTTGAGGCCGCCGAATCGGTAGATGATGTCGACGAGTTCGACGAGATGGACGAGGTGGAAGAAGCCGGAGAGGAAGCGCCGAAGGAAAAAGGCGCCAGCATGGTCATCGGCCAGGGCGACTTCTCCATGAACCTGTCGAACCGCGGTGCCGACGATCCCGGCGACAACACGCTGTCCGAGCCGCAGTTCATCTGCCGCTACGGCGAGATGATGTACATTTCAGACCGCGGCAACCACCGCGTGCTGGTGTGGGAGCAGCCGCCGGAGGAAAGCGGCGAGCCCGCGAGCATCGTCCTCGGGCAGGAGGATTTTTCCGACTGCCTCGAGAACCGCGGCATCACCACCACGCTGGACGAAATGACCTCGGGTCTTGGGGATGAGAGCCTGGACGGTTTCACCATCAGCAAGTGCGAGGAGGACACGCTCTCGCAGCCCGCCGGCCTCCAGGTCATCGACGGCAAGCTGTACGTGGTCGACAGCGGCAACCACCGCTGCGTGCGCTGGAACGGCCTGCCCACGGAAGACGGAGAAGCGCCCAACCTCGTCCTCGGCCAGGACAACCTGGACTGCAACGAATCCAACCGGCGCGGGATGGTAGGTTCCGGCTCCCTGTTTTTCCCCTTTGGCATCCATTCCGGTGACGACCAGCACGTGATCATCGCCGACAAGGACAACCACCGGGTGCTGATCTGGCGCAAAATTCCGTTCAACAACGGCTGGAACGCCGACATCTGCCTCGGCCAGGCCGGCATGGATGAGCGCGAGCCCAACCGCGGCGAGTTCGACAACGTCCAGGCGGATTCGCTCAGCTTTCCCACCGGCGTGCACTACGACGCCGAAAACGACCGCCTATTCGTGGTGGACCAGGGCAACAACCGCGTTCTCATCTGGAACAAGCTGCCGAACAGCAACGGCGTGGCGGCGGATGTCGTCATCGGGCAAAAGGATTTTCAGAGCCGCGAGCCCAACGCAGGCCAGGGCCACCGTCGCCCCAACGATGTCGGCCTGTATTTCCCCACCGACGTCGTTTTCGGCAACACGGGGTTATTCGTCACCGATACCGGCAACCACCGCGTCCTCTACTGGAAAACGGTGCCGACGGAAAACGGCCAGCCGGCGGACCTGGTGATCGGCCAGGCCGATTTCAGATCCAACAAGCACAACCGCGGCCAGGCCGCCGCCGCCTTCACCCTGAACGACCCCTTCGGCATGTACCTCGAGGAAAATCCCGAGGATTTTGAAGAGGACGATGAGGAGATAGAAGAAGCGGAAGGCGAAGCCAGGCCGCGCCCCTTCAAGCTCTATATCGCCGACCGGAGCAACTCGCGCGTCGTGGTCTGGGATGAGCTGCCGAAGAGCCCGGCGGAGCTTGAGGAGGAAGAGGAGGAAGGCCTGGACGAAATCGAGATGGACGATCCCAACGTGCCCATCGGGGAAAATGACGATGAGGACGATTACTTCCTCGAGGAGGGAGAAGAGGAGGAACCGTCCGAGGAAGTGCCCTCTGTTTAGCGGCGAAAACCGCTTTCAGCGATGATGCGAAAAATGGTTTGCGCCCAGGGCGCAAACCATTTTTTTTCGGCTCATGGAGGTTCAGGATGAAACCCATTCTCACCATTCAGGGCAGCCTGTCGCCCGAGTCCAGAACCGCTCAGGTGCTGGAGCTTGCCCACGCCCGCCTCAGAGAGAAAGGGGTGCCGTTTGAGCATCTCGATCTCAGGAAGCTCGACCTCATGCATTGCGACGGCCGCCGCCTCGCCGATTACAACGAGGACATGCAGAAAGCCCACCGCGCCCTCGAAGCCGCGGGCGGTTACATCATCGGCATGCCCGTCTACTGCTGGTCGATCTCCGGGCCACTCAAAAACCTGATCGACATCACCGCATCGGCGATGGAAAACAAAGTCGCCGGGATCATATGCAACGCGGGCAGCCCGCGCGCCTTTCTCGCTTCGTCTGATCTGGCGAAAATTCTGTTTTACGAATCGAACGTGATGACGGTCCACCCCATCGTGCACACCTCATCGGACGACTTCGACGACCGTGGAGTGAAGAACCCCAAGGTCGAGGAAAAAGTCCGCGCCCTCGTCGAACAACTCGTGCTACAGCTTAGCGATTGACCCGGCGCGATCCGAAAAAAAAACCGGGGGCCCACCGAGGCCCCCGGTCAGGGTGATGAAACCCCCCC
>QJWD01000316.1 GCA_003235465.1 Nitrospirota bacterium
GGCCGGGAGCGCCGCAAATTTTTTTCCGGGGCAGCCGTGGTATTTCTACCACCCTGAATTCGTATTTTCATGCCCTTCTTATTAAAGGGTTTGCGGTGGACAGGGCGGCTTCCGACGCCTACATTAATGGGAGATAAAGGGTTGCATCGCGGCATCTCAGGCATGGCGAAACAGGCTATTCCAACAGCCAAATAAAGGAGGTGGGCGTTGATGAACTTTCTCGCGAAACCGCGCTGGTCGCCCTATGCGGTGGGCGCGGGTATCGGTGTTTTGTCCTGGGTCACGTTCGCGGCGATGGGAAAAGCGCTTGGCGTTTCCACCACCTTCGTTCGAGCCGCCGGGGCGTTGGAAGGCATCGCCTCGAAAGAGCATGTTAAGGCGGCGCCTTACTTCGTCAAATACCTGGGCAGTGGGGCCGAACCCCTGCCGGTGTTTGAGTGGCAGTTCGCGCTGGTGGTCTTCCTCGCGCTTGGGGCGTATCTCGCCGCGCGGCTTTCCGGTGAGCGGGTGCGGGAATGCGTGCCGGAGCTTTGGGCCCGGCGCTTTGGGCCTTCGCCGGTGCGGCGCTATATATGGGCTTTCGTCGGCGGGGCGATTCTGTTGTTCGGCGCGCGCCTTGCCGGGGGCTGCACCTCGGGTCACGGCATTTCAGGCGGCCTGCAACTGGCGGTATCCTCCTGGGTATTCCTTGCCGGCATGTTCGGCGGCGGCATCCTCGCCGCACGTCTGATTTACGGCGGCAAAGGAGGAAACCATGTTTAACAACTTTTTCGCCGATCCGGCGACCCTGCTGATGGGCGCCGCCGCCGGGCTGGCGTTTGGTTTTTTGTTGCAGAAGGGCGGCGTGACGCGCTTCGAAGTCATCGTCGGCCAGTTCCTGTTCAAGGATTTCACGGTGGCCCGCGTCATGGGCACCGCCATCGCGGTGGGTGCGGTCGGCATTTATGGCATGAGCGCGATGGGCATGGATTTTCCGTTTCACGTCAAGGAGGCGGCGCTGCTCGGAAACCTGCTCGGCGGGCTGATCTTCGGTGTCGGCATGGCGCTTCTCGGGTATTGCCCGGGCACCGGCGTGGCGGCGGCGGGGGAGGGCTCCCGGCATGCTCTTTTCGGCGTGCTGGGCATGCTGGTAGGCGCGGCGCTGTACGCGGAGGCCTACCCGGCGCTGAAGGAAAGCGTTCTTGGCGTGTTCAATTTCGGCAAGGTGACGCTGGCTACGGCCAGCGGGCTTTCGCCCTGGTGGTTCATTCTCGTGCTGGCGGCCGGGGCCGTTTACGGGCCGGTGGCGCTCGCCCGGTGGGAGAAGGCGCAGGCGCTTAAGGCTTCCCGGCAAATGCAGGATTGAGCTTTCAGGCCGACCTGTTACAATCTAATTCGGAATCTTCAACAACTGGAAAGGAGTCTGTGCCATGGCATGTCGTAATTTGGGATCGTCGGACAGGCTGTTCAGGGTGATCGCGGGATCGGGGCTTTTGCTCGCCGCCATTTTCAGCGGGGGAACCTGGGGCTGGGTCATGGGGGCGGTTTCGCTGGCGCTCCTGATTTCGGGCCTCACCGGGTTTTGCGTGCTCTATTCCCTTTTGGGCGTCAACACCTGTAAAACCTGATATCCCGGTGCGGCTCGGGCGGGGCCGGCCCGGCTTGGGGGGCTCAAATAGGGGTTTTAAAAGCATTGCAAAATGGTAAAATGAGGTCACCCAAACAGGTTGTGGCACCAATAATCTTTTACAGGGGGTTCAAAAAAATGAAAAAGGTTCTGACGATACTCGCTCTGGTTATGTTCTGCCTTCTCCCCTTGACGGCATCCGCCGGTGACGGCCCGCTGTCGCTGCCCGCGGGCGCCAACGCCGACGCCAACAAGCACAACGAGGAAGGCATTGATCACTTCAATCAGGGGCATTACGATGTGGCCCTCAAGCATTTCCAGGCCGCCTCCAAGGCCGACAAGAGCCTGGGCGAGGTGCATTACAACGAGGCCATCTCCCTCGACAAGCTCGGCAAGCACGGCGAGGCCACCATGCACTTCAAGGCCGCCAAGAAAAACGCCAACGGCAACGAGGCGATCCTGAACTCGCAGATTCTGCGCGACCACATCGGCGGCTGACGCCGGAGCCCATTGAGCTTCTTTAAGGGAGCCGGAGTTCGCTCCGGCTCCTTTTTTTTACCGGCGAAAGCCTGCGTAGGGAGCAGGTGCGTTTTCAGCGCATTTCTGCTAGACTGGCGCCTGATCCCTTGAACATCCTTTAGGAGAAAAGCACATGATGGGCATCGGTTTTCCCGAGTTGATGGTCATTCTGATCATCATCATGATTATTTTCGGCGCGGGCAAGCTTCCGGAAATCGGCAACGCGTTCGGCAAGAGCATCAAGAACTTCAAACAGTCCATGAAGGAAGCGGAAGCGCTGGACGAAGAGAAGAAAGAGGGCGCGGCGGCCGAGCCCGGCGCGGAGGCGGCCACTCAGGCCCAGGCGAAGAAAAAGGAAGAGGAAATCATCGATGAAGCCGCGGCGGAGATCGAGAAAAACCGCATCGACACCATTCGCACGCCGCACGACGGGCTGGTGCAGCAGCGCGACGTGTTCACCGAATCGATGAAAAAGGTTCCCGGCGGCCGGGGCCGCGACCGCGGCGTCCAGCGCGACGTTTACTAGGTAACGATTATTGGATAACGATCATCGCCCCCGCCCGGGGGTGGTGGGGGCTTCGGCTCAGCGGTCGCACTCGCCGCCGATCATGTTGATCATGTCGAAGGTGGGGATGATGTCCGCCAGCATGGCGCCCTTGCAGATCTGCTCTAGCGCGGCGGTCATGGTGAAGCAGGGCGGCCGCACCCGGCACTTGTAGGGGCGGCCCGTGCCGTCGCTCACCAGGTAGAACCCAAGCTCCCCGTTGGCCGCTTCCGTGGCCGTGTACACCTCGCCCACCGGCGGTTTCAGCCCGTCGATGACCATCTTGAAGTGGGCGATCATCTCCTCCATGCGCGAATAGACATCCGGCTTGGCGGGATTCCTGAGATACGGGTTGGCGACGTTGATCGGACCCTCGGGCATGTTCTTCATCGCCTGCTTGATGATGCGAAAGCTCTGCTTGATCTCCTCCATGCGCACCAGGTAGCGGTCGAAATTGTCGCCGGTGGTGCCGATGGGGATGTCGAAGTCGATGTGGTCGTAAACCAGGTAGGGCTCTTTCTTGCGAACATCGTAGTCGACGCCGCAGGCTCTCAGGCACGGGCCGGTGAAGCCCCAGGAGATGGCGTCCTCGGCGGAGAGGCCGCCGGTGTCGCGCATGCGGTCGAGAAAAATCCGGTTTTTCGTCAGCAGCTTGTCGACGTCGACAAACAGACTGTCGAGTTTCTTGTAGGAGTTCTCGAGGTCCTCGGCGAAGCCCGGCGGCAGGTCGCACATGAGCCCGCCGATGCGGATGTAGTTCGACGTCAGCCTCGCGCCGCATACCTTTTCCAGAAGATCCCAGACGATTTCCCGCGCCTCCACGAAATAGATGAAGGCGGTCAGCGCCCCCAGCTCCAGCGCGGCGGCGGCGATGTTGGTGTAATGGTCGGAGATGCGCGCGAGCTCGTTGGTGACCACGCGGATGTAATTGCAGCGATCGGTGACTTTGATGCCGCAGAGTTTCTCCACCGCCACCGCGAAGCCGATGTTGTTCATGATCGCCGAGCAGTAGTTCAGCCTATCCGTGTAGGGGAAGACGTTGGAGTAGGTGACGCTCTCGCACATCTTCTCGAAGCCGCGGTGCAGATAGCCCACCTCGACTTCCATGTTGACGATGGTCTCGCCGTCCAGGGTGAGGAGGAACTTGACGGTTCCGTGCGTCGCGGGATGCGATGGCCCCATGTTGAGGACCATGTGTTCGGTATGAAGTTTTTCCTTTAGATCAGCCATG
>QJWD01000253.1 GCA_003235465.1 Nitrospirota bacterium
ATGTTCCTTGGGGGCCTCTGGCACGGCGCGTCGTGGACCTTTGTGGCGTGGGGTCTCCTGCACGGGTTTTACCTGAGCGCGGAGCATTTGCTCAAGCAGTGGCTGGGAGGGCATCGCTGGGCCGCTACGCCGGCGAGCCGCTTTGTCTGGGGCCTGCTGACGTTTCTTCTGGTTTGCCTGGGGTGGGTGTTCTTCCGCGCCCGCGATTTTTCTTCGGCGTGGCTGTTGTTCGGTTCGCTGTTCGGAGTGCATCAGGAAGGCGTCGAACTCCTGTCGACGCGGGAGATATTGCAGGTGGCGGGCGTTTTGCTCGGTCTTTTGGGCGCGCACATCTATCTCAGGGAAAAGCGTCTGGAGCACGCGATGGAAGGGTTTCCGCGGGCGTACGTGGTGTCCATCTGGGTGGCCATGCTCGCGGGGCTTATTCTGATGCAGGGAGGGGCCAATGCCTTCATCTACTTCCAGTTTTAAAACCTACCATCTGGAGCGCGTCATCCCGCGCCATCCCTGGATGAGCCTCCTGATCGCGACCCTGCTGCTTATGGTGACGCTCACCCTCGGGTGGGAGTGGGGCTGCCGCGCCATGGGTTATAAGCCAACGCTGAACGACACCACCGATCTCTGGGCCAGCCGCCGCGTTCTGCTTGAAGACGAACCGTCGCGCACGGTTCTCATCGGCTCGTCGCGCACGCTGTTCGATTTCGACATGGACGTGTACGAAAACGCCATGGGCGAGCGGCCGCTGCAACTGGCCACGGTGGGGAGCAACCCTTTGCCTTATCTGGAAGACCTCGCCGCCATTGAGAATTACACCGGAACCGTGATCGTCGGGGTGGTGCCGTATTTGTTTTTTTCGCCCGGCGGCCCGTTCGTGGATAACGCCATGGGCTATCTCAAGCGCTACAGGAACTGGACGCCGTCCCAGCGCATGGGCCACCAGCTGGGTGTAATTCTGGAAAAGCAATTCGCCTTCCTGCAACAGGAGGACCTGACGCTAAGTCAGTTGTTGCTCAAATTAAAAATACCCAACCGGCCTGGCGCCCATGTGGGGCCTGAACTGCCGCCCTATTTTCACGAGGTGAACCTGGAACGGCAGGGCGGCATGACCGACCGCGCGGAACGCGACCTGGCCCTGCAACAGCGCATCCAGCAAATCTGGATTCCAATCTTCACCCCGCCGCCAGCGCCGCCGGGAACGACGCCCGAAATGCAAAAGGCGGAGATGGAGAAGGCGGCGGAGGATATTCTGAGACGAACGCGGGAGAGCGTCGAAAAAATCCATGCGCGCGGCGGGCATGTGGTGTTCGTCCGCTACCCCTCCACGGGCGGGCTGCGCGAGTTGGAAAAGAGGATCACCCCGCGCCCCCACTATTGGGACCGGGTGCTAGAAGTGAGTGGCGCTCCGGGGATTCATTTTGAGGACCACGCCGAGCTCAGGTCCTTCCCCTGCCCGGAATGGTCGCACCTGTCCAAGGAGGACGCCACGCTGTTCACCGGGCGGCTCGTTCAGCATTTTCAAGTTTTGCGGCGAGAAGGGCGGATGTAGAGAGGGCGGCGCGTGACCTTTCGAAGAATAAATTCCTGACCCTTTCCAGGAAAATGAAACGCCTTGAAGGTTGATCTGTCACGAAGTCAGGGCGCGGGTGTAGGGGCCCATCACCTCTTCAGGTTTGCCAAGCATTTCCACGCGGCAGTTCTCCAGCCATAATACACGGTCGCAGAGTTCGCTGAGAAAGGCGGTGGCGTGCGAGGCCATCACGATGGTGACGTTTTTCCTTTTGAATTCAAATATCCTGTCGATGCACTTGCCTTGGAAGTTGAGATCGCCCACGGCGAGGATTTCGTCGATGAGAAGAAGTTGCGGGTTGAGGTGCGCGGCCACCGAGAAGCCGAGCCTCGCCACCATGCCGCTCGAATAATGTTTGAGGGGCCGGTGGATATTGTCCGACAGGCCGGAGAATTCGATGATTTCATTCAGGCCTGCGCGCACTTCATTTTTGCTGAGCCCCAAAAGCAGCCCGTTCAGATAAATATTCTCATGGCCCGACAATTCCGGGTGAAAACCGGCGCCCAGTTCGAGCAGGGGCGAGGCCACGTGTTTGGCGAACACCGACCCCCTGTCGGGCCTGATGATTCCCGCCATGATGGCAAGCAGGGTGCTTTTTCCCGACCCATTCCGGCCGATGACGCCGAGCACCTCTCCCTCCAGCACGTCGAGGTCGACATCGCACAGAATCTCGACCCTGTCGCTATCGTTGAGATTGAAATAGCGGCGGGGGTTGAACAGCAGGTTCTTGATGCCGTGCAGCGCCTCCTTGCACCTCGGGTAGGTTTTCGTCACGCCGGAAAGTAAAAGGGCAGGGCCGTTCATACCAGCTCCGGAAATTTCCATGAGTATTTCTTGTATAACCCGTAGCCGATGGCCATCAGGAGAAGAGAATGAGCCAGGCTGATCAGATAATATTGGACATCGATGGCGCCGGTCAGGAACATGTTCCTCCAGTTGATCACCAGGGTGGCCATCGGGTTCAGAATCAGCAGGAGCTTGAATTTGTCTGGAACCATGGTCTCGGAATAGAAGATGGGTGTGGCGTGGAACAGGATCAGGGTGAATATCCCGACCAGCCGTTCGATGTCTCTCAGAAAAACATTGGCGGCGGAGATGATCAGCGAAACGCCGAGGGTAATCAGAAATTGCGGAAGAAGCAGCGCCGGCAGCAAATACGTCCAGGATAAAAAATGAAAAGGTCGATCATAGACGAGGATGAACAGCAGGATGACAGGCATGGTAAAAATAAAATGAATCATGTCCTGAAGAACCAGGGCGAGCGGCAGCACAAACTTTGGTATTTTAATTTTTTTTAGCAGGGGCGCGTTGCCGATGAGCAGCATCGAGGAGGCGCCGGCGGAGTTGGCTGCCCATTGCCAGGGAAACAGGCCGATGATCAAAAAGAGAGCGTAATTCTCCAGCGGAATTTTAAGGACAACCTTGAACGTGAAGTAAAAAACCACCGCAAACGCCAGCGGGTTGAGCAGGGACCAGGTGTAGCCCAGGACGTTGTTCTTGTAGCGTACCTTGAGGTCTTTATTGATCAGGGCGATCAGCAAGTCTTTGGTGTTCGATTGTCTCACGCTCTCTCGGATCTCAGGGGGCATCGAAATGGGTGTGGGGTGTTTGCTGAAAGGCGGCGCGGTGATCAGCGCCGCCTGAAGAACGAGCCCAGGACGCCGCGAACCAGTTCCCGGCCCACCGCGCGGCCGATGGTGCGCACCATCGATTGAATGCCCGCCTCGACCATGGTTTGACGTTTTCTGCCTGACTTGTTCTGTTCTTTCTCCGTGGCCTCGCTGAGCGCCGCCTCGGCCGACTGGCTCGCCCGCGCCGCCAGAACCTCGTAGGCGGACTCGCGGTCCACCAGGTCTTCGTAGCTTCCGTAAAACGGGCTGGCCTCGATCACCCGCCGCCGTTCGGCCTGGGTCGCGGGGCCCATCATGGATGCGGGCGGGCGGATGAGGGTTCGCTCCACCACACCGGGCCGGCCCTTTTCCTCGAGCAGCGACACCAGGGCTTCGCCGACGCCAAGGTCCTGAATCGCTTCGGCGGCGTTGAACTCGGGATTTTGGCGGAAATTGTCGGCGACGGCGCGCACGGTTTTCCGGTCCTTCGGCGTGAACGCGCGCAGGGCATGCTGAATGCGGTTGCCGAGCTGGCCGAGAATGTCCTCGGGAATATCGAGGGGGCTCTGGCTGACGAAATAAACCCCGACGCCCTTGGAGCGGATCAACCGCACCACCTGTTCCACCTTGTCCACCAGAGCCTTGGGCGCGTCGTCGAACAGAAGGTGCGCTTCATCGAAGAAAAAAACCAGCTTGGGCTTGTCGCCGTCGCCCAC
>QJWD01000247.1 GCA_003235465.1 Nitrospirota bacterium
CGGCGAAGCCAGGCTGATCGCCGAGACAGCGCGCACCTTGGAAGTCACCTGGCTCGACCTCGACGACAACCGCCTGGGCGACGAGGGGGTGAAGCTGCTCGCCGCCTCGCCCCACCTGGCGAACGTCCAGTACCTGAACCTGAACGGCAACCAGGTCACCGACGAGGGCGTGAAGGCCCTGGCTTTGTCGCCGCATCTCAAGCGCCTCAAGCGCCTGCACCTCAAGAACAACCCGATCGCGGGCGAAGGCGTCGTCGCCCTGTTTTCCTCGCAGGCCCTGGAAGGGCTGTCCGTGTTTCAGGTGAACGACGGCTGGACCTGCAAGAAGAAAGAGGGTTGGCGCTACAACCCGCAAGGCTGACCATGGGTGAAACCCGAAGCGCCCGCCAGGTGCACGTCCACATCTCCGCCGGGGACCGCCCCGGCATCCTCGCCGAGGCGCTCAGGCGAATTGTCGAAAAAGGCTGGCAAGTTATTGATATTAAACAGTTTGTCTTTCACGGCCTGCTCAACCTGTCGCTCCTTCTGGAAAAACCCGAAGGCGATGTGGCGCCGCTCGAAGCCGCGCTTCTGGATTACGGCCGGAAAGCGAAACTCGGCGTCCGCATCTTCCCCTGGGAGTCGAGCCTGCGCCCGGAGGCGCCGTACAAGCACCGCTCGGTGGTGACGCTCCTCGGCAGCGCCATCACCACGCCGGTTTTCCTCGACCTCACCGAAACCCTCGCCGGGCAGGACATCAACATCTTGCGCATCGAGCAGCTCGACCACGGCGACAAGCACGTCATCGAACTGTTGATTGGCACCCGCGAGGCGCATTCCAGCGTCGACGTGCTGAACGCCCTGGTGCGCTTCAAGGAAAACTTTCAGGTCGACATCGCCGTGCAGGACGACACGCTGTTTCGCCGCAACAAGCGCCTGATCGTTTTCGACGCCGACATGACCTTCCTGCAATGCGAGGTGATCGACGAACTCGGCAAGCTCGCCGGCGTTGGCGAGCAGATGGCGGAAATCACCCACCAGGCGATGAACGGCGAGCTCGATTTCCGCCTGGCGCTCGAGCGCCGGGTGGCGCTCCTCAAGGGGCTCAGGGAAGAACAGCTGGATCAGCTGGCCGGCCGCATCCCCATCACCCCGGGGGCCGAGACGCTGGTCAAGATCCTCAAGCACCTGGGTTACAAGATCGCCATCGTGAGCGGCGGATTCCAATATTTCGTCGACCGGCTGAAGAAGAAATACCAGCTCGATTACGGTTTCGCCAACCAACTGAAAATCACCGACGGCTGCGTGGAGGGCGGGCTGACCGGGCGGCTCATCGACGCCAGCGCCAAAAAGGACATCCTGGTGGCGCTCGCCAAAAAGGAGGGGTTCTCCCTGCGCCAGGTGGTGGCGGTGGGCGACGGCGCCAACGACATCGAAATGCTGGCGATGGCGGGGCTCGGCATCGCCTTCAACGCCAAGCCCATCGTGCAGCGCCACGCGCGGGCCAGTATCAACCAGACGAGCCTCGAGCTGATCCTTTATTTTTTGGGCATCAACGGCAAGGACCTTCAGGAACTGCGCGATATCGTGGCCTGAGCTCGCGGAAGGGCGGCCGGCGGGACGTCTTGTGCTAAGATGAATAAGCGATCAGGCGGGCCGCCCCTTGCCCGTTTACCATCAGGAAGGATGTTCACTTTGTCCAGACAACAGACGACAGACAGCGAGTTTCCCTACCGGGCCGTGGTGTTCGACTGGGCGTGGACGCTGGTCGACCTCGATGAGGAGGACGACCGCCGCCCGCTCCGGCGCGTGTTCGATTACCTCGCGGCAGAGAACATCGACCTACCCGATTTCGAGACCGCTCTTCAGAAGTGCCGCGAACTGTTCACCGGCATGATCGAGAACTCGCGCCGCACCCATCGCGAGGCCCTGTTCGAGCATGTGATCAACTATCTGCTGTTAACTTACGATATCAGGATAGAAAACAAATGCAGCGTCCGGCAGATTCTGGAACAGTATTACGACGCCGTGTACGCCCCCCGGCGGGTGTTCGACGACGTCGTGCCGACGCTTAACGCGCTCAGGCAGGCGGGGCTTCCCCTCGGCATCGTCTCCAACACCACCAACCCGGGATTCATGAAGGCGGTGGAGCAGAAGCGCCTTGGCCTCGACGACTATTTTGCATTCTCGATCTATTCGTCGGAGGTGCCCTACCGCAAACCGCACCGCTCCATTTTCGAAGCCGCCACCGCCAACCTGAAACTGCCGCCGGCGGAGGTGCTGTACGTCGGCGACAATCAGCTTGTCGATGTCGGCGGCGCGAAGGCGGCGGGCCTGGGCGCGGCCTGGATCAACCGCGACGGCGAGGCGCGCCTGCCGGACATTGCCCCCGATCATGAACTCGAACGCCTGACCGACCTCCTCGAACTCTTCGACGCCCGCGTTTCAACCGGGACCGTCTGAATGCACCGTTTTCACGCCTCCGGTGAAACCAGGAAGGCCTTGGGCAACTTTGCAGGCGGGACCACCTGAAGCCCGTCGTTTTCATAATCTCGATCATTGTGGCGGCGGGGAGCCCCCCGGCGGCCATTCAACCACGACCCTCTGAAATGCACCGTTTTTTTGTGGCCAGGGAAAACATCGAGGAAGGCCGTCTTACCATCGCCGGCGGCGATGCCCGCCACATCCATAGCGTTTTAAGGCTTGAGGCCGGCGACGAGGTGCACGTGCACGACGGCGAGGGCGTCCGCTACCGCGTCCGTCTGCTCAAGGTGGGGCGGCGCGAGGTGGCGGGCCTCGTTGTGTCCAGCGAGCCGCACGACACCGAATCCCCGCTTGCGGTGCACCTCGGTCAATCCCTGCTCAAGGGCCAGGCGATGGACGGCGTCGTCCGGCGCGCGGTGGAGTTGGGCGCGGCGTCGATCACCCCGCTCATCACCGCGCGATGCCAGGTGCCGAAGCAGGCGGAGAAATGCGCGCGCTGGCGGGAAATAGCGCGCTCGGCGGCGGGGCAGAGCGGCCGCTCCCGGGTTCCCCCGGTGAACGAGGCGCTGCCCCTCGAGGCGTTCCTCGCCGCCAGAAAGGACGACGGCCTCAAGCTCATGTTCTATGAAGGGGAGGGGGCCGCGCGCATCCCCGAGCCTGCCAGCCCGCCGGTGAGCGCCGCGCTCGTCATCGGCCCTGAGGGTGGGTTTCTGGCCGCCGAGGTGGCCCTCGCTGAACGCTTCGGCTTTCAAGCCGCCGGCCTCGGGCCCCGTATCCTGCGGGCGGAAACCGCGCCCCTGGTGGCGCTCGCGCTGGTGCAGGGCCGGTTCGGCGATTTGTGAGCCCGATTTCCCTCTGGCGGGAGAGGCCAGTTATGATACAGTGCAGCCGAGGCGTGGGGCCCGCGCGGAAAGGCGCGCTCCGCTTCAGAATGACCTGTTGCCACCCGCCGTTTGGACGACTATGACCTACCAGTGCAAAATCGAAATCTTTGAAGGCCCGCTCGACCTGCTCCTGCACCTGATCCGCGATCAGAAGATGGACATCCAGGACATCCCCATCGCCGAGATCACCCAGCAGTACATGCAGTACATCGAGCTGATGAAGGAACTCAACCTCGAGACCATCGGCGATTACCTGGTGATGGCGGCGGAGCTGACCCGCATCAAATCGCGCTGCCTCCTGCCCAAGCAGGAGAGCGAGGAAGGCGATGAGAACGAAGGCCACGACCCGAGGAAGGACCTGACGCGCCGCCTGCTCGAGTACAAGCGCTACAAGGAGGCGGCGTTTCAGCTGCGCATGCGCGAGCACGACCGGCAGCAGGTATTTCCGCGTGGCGCGAAGATGGTGGTCGATGAAGACCCGGGCGCGTCGGAAGGCCTGATCGAGACCTCGG
>QJWD01000157.1 GCA_003235465.1 Nitrospirota bacterium
CCTGCTGATTCTGACTTCCATGGGCCCTCTCTCGCTTTCCGTATCTGTAAACGAAATTGTAATTAACACAATTCCCCAAACCTGTCAAAAGTATTATCCGCCCTCTGAAACCGGCGCCCGCGGCGGGCCGTGCGGGCGGCGCACCCCCGGCGGGAAAGGCCGTAAAAGGGCGGCACGCGCCCGGGCGATCCGGCTTGACGTCCCCTTTCGCCTATGATAGCTTCAATCAATTCAACCATTAAACCCCGTCATTCTCTATGATCATCGTCATGAGCCCGCACGCCACGGCGGCGGAAATCGAAGCTGTGGAGAAAAAAATCACCGACCTCGGCTACAAGCCGCACGAAATCGTCGGCGTTGAGCGCAAGGTCATCGGCGCCATCGGCGACGAGCGTGGCAAGGACAGGCTGCAGAGCATCGAATCGATGTCCGGGGTGGAGAGCGTCTTCCCCATTCTCAAGCCCTACAAGCTCGCCAGCCGCGAGGTGCAGGTCAAGGATTCGGTGATTTACGCCGGCGGAGTGCCCATTGGCGGCAAGCCCATCGCCATCATGGCCGGGCCCTGTTCGGTGGAAAGCCACGACCAACTCCTGACCACCGCGCGCCTGGTCAAGCAGGCAGGGGCCAATTTCCTGCGCGGCGGCGCCTTCAAGCCGCGGACCTCGCCCTACAGCTTCCAGGGCCTCGAGGAAGAAGGGCTCAAACTGCTCGCCGAGGCGAAAAAAGAGACCGGCCTGCCCATCGTCACCGAGGTCATGAACCCGCGCGAGGTCGACCTCGTCGCCAGGTACGCGGACATCATGCAGGTGGGCGCGCGCAACGTGCAGAACTTCTCCCTGCTCAAGGAGCTCGGCAAGCTGAAAAAGCCCATTCTGCTCAAGCGCGGCATGATGACCACCATCAAGGAATTCCTCATGTCGGCGGAGTACATCCTCTCCGAGGGCAACCGCGACGTGGTGCTGTGCGAGCGGGGCATCCGCACGTTTGAAACCGCCACCCGCAACACCCTCGATATCAGCTGCATCCCGGTGCTGAAAAAGGAGACGCACCTGCCCATCATCATCGACCCGAGCCACGCCACTGGCCACTGGGACATGGTCGAATCGATGGCGCGGGCGTCCATCGCCGCCGGCGCCGACGGGTTGATGATCGAAGTCCACCCCGACCCCGCCTGCGCCTTTTCCGACGGCCCGCAATCCCTCAAGCCCGAAAAATTCGCCAAATTGATGCAGGGTCTCAAAGGGTTCATCGAACTGGTCGGCAGAACCCTGGGCTGAATCCCGCCCGGCGGGGAAATAAGCGCCCGCCCGCGCTTGAATTGCCTGGGGAATGGGTTTATGCTTTGCCGATAGGGTTACCGTGAAATCGTGATCTCCCCGGCCGCGCGCCCCAAAGCAGGGGGCGCCCAGGACCGGCCGGTCCGCCATGAGCGAATTTTACCTTTCCAACCGAAAGCAGGCCGAGAACTACCGCTCAAAACTGGATGAGTCGATCTCCCGCGCCTTGTCGGCCCCCTCCACCTCCCCCGGCGGGGATAACACCCAGCGGATTTACCTCGAATTCAAGAGCCGCATCGAGCCTGTGATCAGCGGCGAGACCCAGGCGCTGGAAAACGAGATCCGCTCCTCGGACAATTGCCACCTGCTCCTGCTCAGGCGCACGGCGCTGGTCGACGCCGTCGTCGAAGCGGCTTTCAACCACGCCGTCCGAATCCATAACCTCGAACACGGCAAGCGGCTTTCGGCCGCCGACATCCCCGTGGCCATCGTAGCCCGTGGCGGATACGGGCGCGAAGAGATGTACCCGCGCTCGGATATCGATCTCGAAATCGTCACCACCGGGAAAACCGGCGGGGGCCACGCCGCGAAAGATATCGTCAAGCATTTCGAATACCTCATGGTGTTTCAGGACCTGTTCTCGATGCCCGTGAGTTCTTGCCATTCGGAGCCCGGTTCACTCGATCAGGATATCTCCGACGACGATTTCGACAAGTTCTTCTCCCTGCTCGAAAACCGTTTCATCGTGGGCAACCCCATGGTTTACGCGGAATTCAGGGGCTCGCTCAAAACCGCAAGGCTGATTCAGCGGGAAAACATCCTCAAGCACTGTTACCGGCACCGGTCGTATTACGACGTGCAAAACACCGTCTTCCGCCAGGAACCCAACGTCAAGGAGGAGATGCGCAGGCTCTACTGGGCGCTTGCCCTGGTGCGCATCCGCCGGGACTTTGAAACCTGCAACCAGTTCGAATTGCTCGACACGCTCTTCTCCAGGGACATCCTGAGCCCGCCCGCGTTCAAGAACATGAAGAACGCGCTCAATTTCCTCTCCCGCGTGCGCATGCTTCTGCATCTGCTGCAGAAGGGGGCGCACCGCGACGTGCTCGGCTTCGAGGTGCGCGACGAAATCGCCCGCGCCATGGGCTACGACCTCAAGACCCTCTATAAGCAGTATTTCTATCACGCGGGCTACCCGCTCAAGCGGTACAGCCGCAACCTGTTTTGGGAAAGCATGACGGCGGACACGAAAAAGGTGAAAAACCTGTCGGAGTATTTCGCCCTGAATACCGAGCGGCAGATCATCTTCGACAAAGACCCGGAAAGCCTGTTCGCCGAGAAGCCGCAATGGATCTACCGCATCCTCTCCTGGGTAGCGGAGAAAAACTACTTTCTTTCCCACCCCGTCATCCGCAGCATCGAAAACCAGGTGGAGCAGATGGAACCCATGTTCCTCGACCCCCAGGTGAGGCAGGAAATCCAGGAATACTTCAAGAAAATCATTCGCGGCAAGTACTTTTCCAAGGCGCTTCGCCTGCTGCACGAATTCGGCCTGCTGGGCGGCTACAATATCCCCGAATTCAAAAACGTCTCGGGCCTTCTGCAGGACATTTACGTGCATAAGTTCCCCACCGACATGCACATCCTGTCCGCCCTCGATGCGCTGAACTCGCTTGAGACCGACCCCGAGGCCGACCGGTTCCTGGTCGAACTGTATCAGACCGCCAAAGACAAGACCATGCTCAAGCTCGCCGTCCTTCTGCACGACCTAGGCAAGGGCGCAAAAAAGGGCGACCAGAACGAGGAGCTGGTGGGGGCGCGCATGGTGCCGGGCATCCTCGAACGGCTCGGCTACAGCGGCAAGCCCAAGCGGGTGGCCGACCTGGCGTTTCTGGTGGAAAAACACCTGACCATTTACGACCTCATGCTGCTCGACCCCGAGGAGGACGACACCTACGACATGGTGTGGGACCTCGTCGACCAGGACAGCGAACGGCTGAAGATGCTCGTGCTCCTCACCTTCGCCGACCGCGCCGGCACCAAGATGAAAATGTCCCCCTCGCAGATTCAGCAGCTCAAACTGTTCTACCAGTACACGCTCTACCATAAAAAGCGCACCCAGGTGCCAAGCTCGGTGCAGCGGGAATTCATGCAGATGGTGCGCCTGCCCCACGACATGCAGGCGCAGCTCGAGGTGTATTCCGAATTCGCACGCTCCCCCAGCCGGTTCGCGGCGGAACTCCTGTTCAGGCCGGAAACCCCCTCGGAGCTCATCGTCTGCGCCAGGGACACGCGCGGCCTGCTGTTCCGCATCTCCACCGCCCTGGCCTACAATCGCCTGAACATCACCGAGGCGAATATCCAGACCTGGAAGGACACCGCCTTCGACGTGTTCCGCGTTTTAGATTCCTCGGGCCGGCCCATCGAACATTCCAATTTTTTCTTCGTGCAGAAGCAGATTTTGGACGATCTCGAGCGCATTTTCGTCGACGGCAAGCCGCCGGCCGAGGTGTTCCGAGGCCGCACCCTCATCATTCCCAGCAAGCAGGTGGAACACAAGGAGGTCAAGCTCAAGGTC